>NZ_LIRG01000501.1 GCF_001419695.1 Streptomyces prasinopilosus | reverse complement strand
GTCACCGTGTGCCGGGGCGCAGGCCCTCGCCGGGCGGCGTGTGACGCATCTCGCGCTCACCCACGCCCACTTCGACCACGTGCTGGGGGCGGCGGTGTTCGCGGGCGCGGAGGTGTTCGGCGCGGTGGGCCTGGACACGGTGCTGGCGCGCGGGCGGGAGGATCTGTGCGCGGACGCGGAGCGCCACGGTCTGGACGCGCGCGAGGCCCGGGAGGCGGTGGACGCGCTGGTCGCGCCCCGGCACACGGTGACCGGCGAACGTGCGCTCGACCTGGGCGGCGGGCGGCGGGCGCTGCTCGCGAACGTGGGCCCGGGGCACACGGCGCACGATCTCGCGGTCCTGGTGCCCGGCGATCCGGACGTGGTGTTCTGCGGTGACCTGGTGGAGGAGTCCGGGGAGCCGCAGGCGGGCCCCGACGCCGTGCCGTCGCAGTGGCCGGGCGCCCTGGACCGGCTGCTGGCCCTGGGCGGTGAGGACGCGGTGTACGTCCCCGGTCACGGTGCGGCGGTGGACGCGGCGTTCGTACGGGCCCAGCGTGACGTCCTCGCGGCCCGGGTCGGCGTGTCGGGCTGACCCTTCGGCCGAACGGGGGCCTGTTTCTCCTATCGTCATCGGAATGCGCCAGTACTCTCCTGACCTGACCCCCGGGTGGAAGAAGTCCCGTCCCGTCCCCGAGGTGCCGGCCGAGCCCGGTCTGGTGGTGGAGGAGCCCGGCAGCGGATTCTGCGGTGCGGTGATCCGCTGCGAGGCGGGCACGGTGACGCTGGAGGACCGCTTCGGCAAGCACCGGGTGTTCCCGCTGGAGCCGCGCGGCTTCCTCCTGGAGGGGCGCGTGGTGACGCTGGTGCGGCCCGCCGCCGGTCCGGCCCGGCCGACCCGTACGGCGTCCGGTTCGGTGGCCGTCCCGGGTGCCCGCGCGCGCGTGGCGCGGGCCGGGCGCATCTACGTCGAGGGGCGGCACGACGCCGAACTGGTCGAGAAGGTGTGGGGCGACGACCTGCGCGTCGAGGGCGTGGTCGTGGAGTACCTGGAGGGCGTCGACGACCTCCCGGCGATCGTCGAGGAGTTCGGTCCGGGCCCGGACGCGCGGCTGGGCATCCTGGTGGACCACCTGGTGCCGGGTTCGAAGGAGTCGCGCATCGCCGAGGCGGTCACCAGCGAGCACGCCCTGGTGGTGGGCCACCCGTACGTCGACGTCTGGGAGGCGGTGAAGCCGTCCTCCCTGGGCATCGGGGCCTGGCCGCGCGTGCCGCGCGGCCAGGACTGGAAGACGGGCGTGTGCCGGGCCCTGGGGTGGCCGGAGAACACGGGGGCGGCCTGGCAGCACGTCCTGGGCCGGGTGCGGTCCTACAAGGACCTGGAACCGGAGCTCCTGGGCCGGGTCGAGGAACTGATCGACTTCGTCACGGAGCCGGCCTGAACCCCCGGGGCTCGCGCCCCCGAGCCCGTTCAGTCCACCAGGTCCCGGACCACCCCGTCCGCCAGCAGCCGCCCCCGCAGGGTCAGCACGGCCCGTCCCTCCTCGTACGGGCCCGGCTGGAGCAGGCCGTCGGTGAGGGCCCTGCCGGCGGCCCGCAGGCCCTCCGCGCGCAGGAGGGACAGCGGGACGCCCTCCTTGAGGCGCAGTTCCAGCAGGACGCGCTCCACCCGGCGGTCCTCCTCGGAGAGGACCTCGCGCCCGGCCCCCGGTGAACGGCCCCCGGCCAGGGCGGCCGCGTACGCGCCGGGGTGCTTCACGTTCCACCAGCGCACCCCGCCCACGTGGGAGTGCGCGCCGGGGCCCGCGCCCCACCAGTCGGCGCCGCGCCAGTACAGCTCGTTGTGCAGGCAGCGGCCCGCGTCCGAGGTGGCCCAGTTCGACACCTCGTACCAGTCGAATCCGGCCGCCGACAGGGTCTCCTCGGCGATCAGGTACCGGTCGGCGTGGACGTCGTCGTCGGTCATCGGGACCTCGCCGCGCCGGATGCGGCGGGCCAGCTGGGTGCCCTCCTCGACGATCAGCGCGTAGGCCGAGACGTGGTCGGGGCCCGCGCCGAGGGCCGCGTCCAGCGAGGCCCGCCAGTCGTCGTCGGACTCGCCGGGGGTGCCGTAGATCAGGTCGAGGTTGACGTGCTCGAAGCCCGCCGCGCGCGCCTCGGCGACGCACGCCTCCGGGCGGCCGGGGGTGTGCGTGCGGTCCAGGACCTTCAGGACGTGCCGGCGGGCGCTCTGCATGCCGAAGGAGATCCGGTTGAAGCCGCCCTCGCGCAGGGTGGCCAGATAGGCGGGGTCGACCGACTCCGGGTTCGCCTCGGTGGTGATCTCGGCGTCCGCCGCGAGCCCGAACTCGTCGCGGATCGCGGCCAGCATCCGCACGAGGTCGTCGGCGGCCAGCAGGGTGGGCGTGCCGCCGCCGACGAAGACCGTGCGGACCTCGCGCGGGTCGTCGCCGAGCACCTTGCGGGCCAGGCGGACCTCGTCGGTCAGCGTGTCGGCGTAGTTGTCGCGGGAGGCCAGCACTCCCCCGCTGCCGCGCAGCTCGGTGGCGGTGTAGGTGTTGAAGTCGCAGTAGCCGCAGCGGGTCGCGCAGTACGGCACGTGCAGGTAGAACCCGAGGGGGCGGCCGGCGGCCCCGGCGAGCGCGGACGCGGGCAGCGCGCCGTCGGCGGGGACGGGCTCGCCGTCGGGGAGTGCGGAAGGCATGTGCTCCATTGTCCCGCACTCGCCCTGCTTCCTTCCCGCGCCGCCCTTCCCCCACCGGCTCCTCCGCCCCGGTCGCTCCGCGTCGCGGAGGTCAGTCCGCCTGGAGCACGAGCAGGGCGAGGTCGTCGGCCGGCGGGCGCGCGCCGAACTCGTGGACGAGCCGGTTGATGCGTTCCGCTATCAGGCCGGCGTCCAGTCCGGCGCAGCCGGCCAGTGCCGCGGCGAGCCCGTCCCCGTCGTCGAACTGGCGGGAGCCGGAGCGCCGCTCGGTGACGCCGTCGGTGACGCAGAGCAGGGTCTCGCCGGAGCGCAGCTCGAAGGTCTCGCTGGTGTAGGTGGCGTCCTCGACGACCCCGAGCAGGGTCTGCGGCTGGGCGACGGTGCGGACCGTCCCGTCGGGTGCGAGCAGCAGCGGCAGGGGGTGCCCGGCGGAGGCGAGGGTGACGCGGGCGCGGACGCCTCCGGCACCCTCGCCGTCCTCACCTCCGCCGCCGTCCTCGGCGAGGGTGAGTTCCCCGTAGAGGAGGGACAGGAAGCGGGTCTGCGGGCCGTCCCCGGGGGCGGTCGGGCGGGCGCCGGCGGCGACGAGGGCACGGGCGGCGGCGTCGGCGGCTTCCGTGGCGTCGTCCAGGAGCAGTTGGTTGACGCGGTCGAGGACGTCGGCGACGCGGTAGCCCTCGCGGGCGAGCAGCCGCAGCCAGGGGCGGGCCAGCCCGATGACGACGGCCGCCTCCGGGCCCTTGCCCTGGACGTCGCCGATGGCGAAGCACCAGCGGCCCTCGCCGGCCTGGAACAGGTCGTAGAAGTCGCCGCTCGGTCCGCCCTCGTCGAGGGGTTCGTGGACGAACGCGGAGCGCACGCCGGGGATCTCGGCGACGGCGCCGGGCAGCAGCCCGCGCTGGAGCACGGCGGAGATGGTGGCCTGCCGGGCGTACTGCCGGGCGGCGCCGATGGCGAGCGCGACGCGCCGCCCGAGGTCCTCCACCAGCCCGGTGACCTCGTCGGGGAACCGTCCGATCCCGGCCCGCCCGATCACCAGCGTCCCCAGCGGCCGTCCGCCGGCGACGAGCCGGTAGGCGAGGGCGGCGCCGGGGGCGGGGTCCGGGGCGGTGTCGGCGGCCACGGGGATGCCGTGGTCGTACGGCGGGAGGCCGTCCGGCCCCTCCGCCCCGCCGCCGGAGGGGGCCTGCGGCGGTCCGGCGGGGACTTCCGGCACCCCGTAGGGAACCTCCGGGAAACCGAAGCCCTCCGGCAGGTGGCCGAAGCCGGTCCGCGGCGGGTCGAGCACCTTCTCGGGCCAGGGGTAGGCGAGCGGGCCGGGGGACAACGGGTCGGAGAGCGGCGGCGGATTCTGTTCGAGCACCCCTCCCAGTTCCTCGACGCGGCTCTCGTCCGCGTGCCAGACCCGGGCCAGGCGGGCCCCGCCGGCCCGCCCCCCGTCGCTCCGGTCGCCGTGGCCGGCGGTCTCGTCCTCCAGCCACACCGCGCACCAGTCGGCCAGCCGCGGCACGATCAGCTGACCGGTGAGCGCGGTGACGAGGTCCTCGTCGAGCTGCCCGGCGAGCAGGTCGGACGCCTCGGCCAGGAAGGACAGCGCCCCGCGCCCCAGCCAGGTCCCGTCCTGCCGGTACGCGCTCCACGCCTCCCCGCCGCGCGCCCCGGCCCCGTACGGCGGCTCCGGGTCCGGCCCTCCCCCGTGCACGTACGTGTGGGCGTACGCGTCGATCCAGTCGTCCACCCCGTCCGGGCCATCGCCGGTGCCGTGCGGGCCGCGCCCGTCGTCCGCGCCGTCCGTACCGTCCACCGCGCGGCCCCGGGCGGGGACGCGGGCCCAGACCGACTTCGTGTGCGTGCCGGGCCGGTACGTGATCCCCCAGGCCTCGGAGAGCGCGGCCACGAGCCGCAGTCCGCGCCCGTACTCGGGGCTCTCGGGCCCCTCACCGGGCGGCGCGTCCGGTTCGCCGTCGCGCGGGGAGCGGGTGGGGTGGCGGTCGGCGACCTCGATGACGAGCGCACCGGTGTCCGCCTCGAGCCGGCAGCTCAGCCGCACCTCGGTCCCGGCGTGCACGACGGCGTTGGTGACCAGTTCGCTGGCGATGAGCGTGGCGTCGTCGCCGGCCCGGGTGGTGAGGTGCTCGGTACCGGGCAGCACCTGTTCCGTCCACTCGGCGAGCGCCGCCCGCACCAGGGCCCGCGCGGCCCCCGGGGCGAGGGGGCCGCCGGACAGGGTGGCGTCCGCCCGGGCGCACGCCCGCGCGGGCGCCTCCGAGGCGGCACGCGAGGTCTCCCGTTGCGTCGGAATGGCCCCCATGGGCAGCTCCCGGACTGTTCGTACGAATACACCTCGATCAATGCCGCCAGGGTGACAGACCGACCCCACCCATAAGCAACGAGTTACCGAAGTGGACCCCCGAGAGGGGGAACAACACCCTCCACCCGGTCAGGAACTGGCCGAAAATCGATCATTTTCGAGCAACTGTGCCGGAGTGCTCCCGTGCGGTCGTCCCGACCGAGGGCGCGCCCACCGCCGACGGCGGGGGCGGACCCCACCACGGTAATTCGATGGCGCGCGCGGAACGGCGCGCCCACCCTGTTCCCGTGACAGAACCCCGGTACCGGATCCGCGCCCTGCACACGGACTCCACGGTCACAGTCCACCAGGCGTACCCACCGGAGATCGGCCTGCCGGCGGCCCGGGAGGGCCGTTTCCCCCCGGCGTGGAAACGGGACCGGATGACATGGATCTTCTCTGCACCATTGGCTCGGTGATGGTCAGGTCAAATCGGTGCGTAGGTCGATGATCCAGTGGTTGGTCTCCAGAACGCGACCGGCGAACTCCAGGCTCTGTTCTTCAACGAACGTGAAGCCGACAGCGCGGCAGATGCCATTGGAAGGCAGGTTGCTGGTTGCGGGGAAGGCGTGGACGAGTCCCCAGCGGCCGTCCTCCCTGGCCATCTCAAGCAGTGCCCGCACGGCTCGCTTGCCGTAGCCCTGGCCTTGGAAGGCGGGCAGGACCATCCAACCGATTTCGGAGATGTGCTGGTCGTCGGCTTCGTGGGACCACAGCGAGACAGTTCCGGCGACGACCGAGGGATCAGCTGCTTCGGGGATGATCATTTTGGTCCAGGCGGTGTCCTCGGCAGCCCGGCGGACATCGCGCTGCACCTTCTCATCCATGCCTTCTCGCGGCAGTGGACCCCCGAGATCTTTCATCATGTCGGGATCGCATCGCATCCGGATGTAAGCGTCGACATCCTCAAGCACCACATTGCGCAACAGCATTCTGGGCCTCCTGGTTGGCAGCGATTGTCCAATGTGATCACGCAGCTCGCACTGCTGGCGTCTGCGCTCCTCTCACCCCCCTGTGATCTGGGACTTCTGATGTGGGACGACGGGAAGCCCGAGCGAAACCTGGCCACTTCGCTGGAAACGGCGGGCCTGCTCGCGCTTGCCGCGCAGGAAGGTGAGGGTGAGATCGAGTCCGTCGATCTCACCCCGCCAGTCCTCGGCGACAGCGCGCTCGCGGCGGGCGAGGAGGTCCTCCTCCAGCTCGTCCAGGCGGGGCAGCATCTTCGGGTTGATGCTGAGCATTGGGCAGCGGATGCAGGCGTGTTCGTGCGCGCACGGGGTGCCGTAGGGACGGCCGCAGGAGCCGAGCTCGACGCGGCGCTTGTCGAAGTGCTCTTGGAAGTCCTCCCACTCGTCGCGGGTGGGCTCTCGGTACTCCTCCTTCGGCCGTGCTGCTCGGCGTCGGGCGAGGAACTGGTGGTAGTGGCTGATGACGTCCTCGTCGAAGACCGCGACGTAGCCGCGGGTGGTGCGGATGTCGAGGTGCCCGAGCAGGGCGGCGCCGATGTGAATGGGCAGGCCGTTGTTCACCAGCTCGGTGGCGAACAGCCGTCGGAAGTCGTGGGGCGCGAAGTGGACGTTGGCGAACTCCGGATGTGTGGCCGCCAGCTCATTGCAGGCGCGTCGGACGATGCGCCATACCGTGGTGCTGGACATGCCGCGCTGGCTGCCGCTGTGGACGGTCTGGAAGAGGTAGGGCAGTTCCTCGCTCCAAACCTTCTCGTGCAGGTCGTATCGGGCGCAGACCGGGACGGTGCCGTGTTCCTCGCGGTGGCGGCGGATGACTTGTGCGATGACGTGGAACAGCTCGGCCGACATGGGGATGACGCGTTCGCGGTCGCTCTTGGACGGGCTGATGACGAGGAGCGCGACGACCTCGCCGTTGGGGCGCTGGTACTGCCTGATGCTGAGGTGGCTCAGTTCGGTGAGTTCCTCGGCGCGCAGGCCGGCCAGCCGGAGTGTCTCCACGACGGCCCACTCCCAGAACGCGGCGTTCTCGTCCTGGGAGACGCGTACGAGGTCGCCGGTGGTGCGGTTGACCACACGGACCGGGGGCCGGTTGTGATGCTCGTTGCAGGACACCCGAAGCCACGTGGTGCCGTCGTGTACGAACTCTTCGCCGGGGTTCACGCTCTGCGCGGCCTTGAGCAGCTCTCTGCGCTGGTGCCAGGTGTCGTTGACGTGCTGGGAGAGGATCGGCAGCAGCGGCTGGCGGACTCGCGTGCGGTTGGCGATCCGTTCGTTCAGGCGGCGCCGGCGCAGCTGGAAGTGGCGCAGGTCGGCGTCCCGGACCGGGCAGGGCGCGACCCATTTCGCCCACCGCTCGGGCTCGGCGACGGACCAGGTGTGCAGGTCGAGGTAGAGGGACCGGACCGCCAGCAGCGGGCCGTCCATGTCCAGGCGCGGCTTGCCGCCGGGCAGGACCAGCAGCTTCTCCTTCCACTGTGTGAAGGTCTCCTCCGACAGCCGCAGGTCGGCCTGCTCAGGATTGATCTCCTCGATCACCTTCCAGAACGTCTTGACCAGGCGGGTGATCAGGTGCCGCAGGGTCGAGTAGTCCAGCTCGGCGGAGCGGCGGCGTACGTACTCCACCAACAGGTCCCGCACATCGCGGTTGCGCAGCTGATGGCGGTCTACGGCTTCCTCGATCGACAACTGCCCCCGGGTGACAGCAGCCCGCAGAGTTCGTGGAGCGGAGCGCGGAAACTGCCCCATCTCGTGCAACACCGGCCAAGCCAGTGTGCCGGAGAAGGTGCCCGACTCGGCGTCTTCCCCGGCCAGAGCATGGGCTCGGCATTCGACGGCGTAGTGCAGCAGGGCCTCGGGCGTGAGCCCGTCCAGGTCGATCCCGAAGACCGTCAACGCGTAGCAGACGTCGGACTTCGCCCGGCCACGGCGGGAGGAGCCGACGGGCATCTGATCGACCCGCTCGCAGAACTCCTCCAGCCACGGATCTTTCGCGATGCTGCGGAACCACGGGGTGTAGCGGGTGAAGGTGTTGGAGCGCAGGCCCAGCAGCGTGGGTCGGATCAACCGCATGGCGAAGCAACGACCCGCCGCCGCGCTCAGTCGGCGACTCAGGGCACGGTCGTCCCCAGCGACTCGGCCGACGGGAATGCCCGCGTCATGACCGGTGGCTTCCCAGCGCTCCTGCCAGGTATCTCCAGGAAATCCGGCCAGGTAGCCGAGGAACTCCTGCATTTCTTGACGTGCTCGCCACGTCTTGGAGCCGGCAGGTAGGAAGTGCCCGATGACTACCTCGGTGATCTCCTCCACCGAGGCCGTCGCGAAGTCCCCAAGCGAGCGAGGCGGCCGCATCGGCCGTGGCGGAGGGGCGGGAATGATGGCAGTAGGCGCGAAGTTTCCGGTCGACACCCGGCCTTCGGCACTCTCATGGCGGCGGACCCGGTTGGTCGTCGGGCCTTGAAGCCGCAGGCTGTCGCCGACTTTAGCGCCCGGCACCGAACACCGCCTCGATGTCGCTCGCCTCGTATCGCTGCGGCCACGTGGTCGGCTGGACCGGCCGTGCGTAGTGCTCTGCGAGCTTGTCCACCAGGTCGTCCAGTCCGACCACGGTGTAAAGCGCCGTGGTGCTGATATGGGCATGTCGCAGGATCGTCTGCACCTCCACCAGCGTCAGCTCCGGGTCGCGGGCGAGTCGGGTAGCGGCGGTGTGCCGCAGGTCGTGCAGCGTCCAGTTCGCCCCGATCGCTTCGTCCGCGCGCTGGATGATGCGGCGGGCCGCCCAGTAGGTCAGCGGTCTCGGCTGGCCTCGGCGGGTGCGCCAGAGTGGCATGCCGTCGGGTGGGAGCCCGGCCTCCTCCAGGTAGGCGGCAAGGTGGGCGAGGGCCTCGGGCGATACCGGAACCGGTTGCCGGGCCCGGCTGCCTTTGGAGATCACCCACAATTGGCCCTTGACCCAGTCGACGTCTCCGAGTTCGACCCCGAGCAGTTCGGAGGCTCGGGCGCCAGACGAGACGTAGCAGGACAGCAATGCCCGGTCCCGTGCGCACTTCATCTGCGTGAACAGTTCGTCCCACTGGCGATCGGGCAGTGCCCGCGGTTGCCGGGCAGGCACCTTCGGCCGCAGCCGACCGCGCCGGTAGGCGGCGCGGGCCTCGATCGGCGACAGGTGCGCGAGCGCAGCACGGCGTGCCCTGTTCTCAGGCACCGGGTTCACCACCGGACCCCGGCCGAAGTGCAGGTGAAAGGCGTAGAACCCATGAACTGCCGAAAGGTTGTGAGCGATGGTCGCCGGCGCATACCCGGCCCGAAGCGTCGGCTTGCCCGTCTTTGGGTTCACCGTCCCGGCCCGGAGACCACCTGCCCGGCGCTGGCGCTGCGGGTTGCTAGCCGAACGGAGCCAACCCACCAACGCGGCGGTCTCCGCCTCGGTGGCCTGCTCCCAGCCCACGTCCAGTGCCCAGAGCACTCGGTACCAGCGCAGCAGGTCGAAGCCGTAGCTGCGACATGTCAGCGGGCTGACGTCGCCCAGCATCCGGTCCCGAAGGTAACTGCTGACCGGCTCGATCTCCCGATCAGCAGCATCCACCACACGCCACGGCAACGAAGGCGACTCGCCTTCTACCACCGCCCCCATCCGGGGCAGCCGTACCCGGCCGTCAATCAGATCTCGATGAATCGAAGGAGCTTCATGCACCCCCGCATGCTCGTGAACCAAGGTCACGGAGTCGAGCCGTGGCCTGAGCTAGTGCAGTCAACTGACCAAACCCTCGTTCCTGTGGATGATGTACCGCTGCGGATGGGGCACCAAGGAGGGCCAGGAGACGGTCCTCGCCGTCGAGATCACCCGCGAAGGCTTCGAGTGGGCACTGGCGCACGCCTGCCTGTCCCACTACGAGCACGGGCTCCACACCGACCGCGCCACTTGGAGGCGCCGGCTGAAGCGGGCCCCGGCCCGGGTGCAGTGGGACCCCGAACGCGACCTGCTCCTCCGGCCGCTTCCCCACCGGTCGCTCCAGCTCGGCCTCGCCGGTGAGGCCGCACGCCTCTACGCCGACGAGTGGATCGTCCGCATCACCGACGTCACGCCACTCGCCCGCACGGTCCACGAGCGGGTACGAGAGGGGGACCTGGACACCGCACGGCAGCTCCTGCCCCGCGAACGCCCCTACCCCGTACAGGACGGAAGCCTGTCCCACCTGCACCGATGAGCCGGACCCGCCGGAGAGCCGACCTGATCGGCCGGTGAGGGCGAGCGCCGGCCCGAGACGGCCTTCCGGCCCGAGGGTCCCTCTTCCCCGGGACGGGCGGGTGGCCGATCAGGGACGCACCTGCCGTGACCGGTCACCTCGGATCAGCCCCGGGGGGAGCGGTGTCCCCGAAGGTCTGTCCCGGAGGGGCGGGAAGTTCGGCCCAGACGGTCTTGCCCGAGGGAGGCCGGGGCGTGACGCCCCAGCCGGAGGCGAGCGCACTCACGAGGAGCAGTCCGCGCCCCTGCTCGCCGAGCGGGCAGGGGCGCGGACTGCTCC
>NZ_LIRG01000500.1 GCF_001419695.1 Streptomyces prasinopilosus | reverse complement strand
GGTCCGGGGGCGGGGAGGCGCGGGCCTACCGGTCGGTCAGGTGCGGTTTGTGTCCCCACGCGGTCAGTATCGCGATGAACATCTCCCGGGTCTCGGGCCGGCGCACGTGGGCGACGGCCTCGTCCAGCGTGCTCTGCGCGATCCCGTCGGCCAGCAGGTGGCTCTCGGACTGTTCGAGCGTGTGCGCGACGAAGGTGGCGAACCCCGGATTCATCCCGATGATCGGATGGTGCGCGAGCAGACCGACCTTGGCCAGCCCCAGGTCCGTGAGGATCTGCGGGTACCGGGCGGCGAAGTGGAGGTCGCTGCCGATCACGTTCGCCATCATGCGGAAGTGTCCCGTCATCACCTCGCGGTAGGCGGGGTGGTGGTACTGCTCGGGGTGCAGTGCGACACCGTCGGTGAGCACCAGCAGTCCTCCCGGCCGCACCCAGGACAGCATGCGGGGCAGCAGTTCCTCCCGCTGGCGCAGGTGCATCATCAGCAGCCTGGCGTGGACGAGGTCGAACTCGCCCGGGAGGAAGTCGGTGTGGTTGATGTCCGCGTGGACGACATCGAGGTGGGACCGCTTCCGCGCCAGGAACGTGATGTCGCGGTCGACCGCGGTGACCGGCCCGTGGACGGCCCGGCTCAGCCAGGAGCTGACCGTACCGGTCCCCGCTCCGACGTCCAGGCAGCGCCAGCCGGGCCCCACGCCCAGGTCGTGCAGGGTCTGGAAGGAGACCGGGTCCAGGGCCCGGGTGAGTCCGTCCAGACGTGTCTGTTCGTTGTCGCGTGCCGATGAGAACAGCACGTCGCCGTAACTTTCCGTAGCCACGGTGATATCAACGACCCACCGGGTGTGGCGACACGGGCGGAGCGGGCGGTTCGAGGAAAGGTTTCCGTCGCTCTCCGTAGCCCGGCCCCGTGTCCGGGCCGCCGTCCGGCGGGCGCGCCGCCCGGGGGCGGGGCGTCGTACGCTGGAGACCCCCGGCCCGCGGCGCGCGTCGGGCCCGTCGTGTTGCCCACCCCCGGATGGAAGCGCCCCGAATGAGCCTGCACGGTCTGTTGGACGCCGTCGTCAAGGACACCGCCCTCGCGGAAGCGATCTCGGCGGCCGCCGACGGCAACCGCATGCACGTCGATCTGGTCGGCCCCTCCGCGGCCCGCCCGTTCGCGGTCGCCGCCCTCGCCCGGGAGACCGGCCGCACGGTGCTGGCGGTGACGGCGACCGGCCGGGAGGCGGAGGACCTGGCGGCGGCCCTGCGCTCCCTGCTCCCGCCGGAGGAGGTCGTGGAGTACCCGTCCTGGGAGACGCTGCCGCACGAGCGGCTCAGCCCCCGCAGCGACACCGTGGGCCGCCGCCTGGCCGTGCTGCGCCGGCTGGCGCACCCCCGCGCTGACGACCCGGAGACGGGCCCGGTGTCGGTCGTCGTCGCGCCCGTGCGTTCCGTGCTCCAGCCGCAGGTCAAGGGCCTGGGCGAGCTGGAGCCGGTCGCCCTGCGGACCGGGGGGAGCGCCGACCTGGAGGAGACCGTCGAGGCGCTCGCCGCCGCCGCGTACGCGCGCGTGGAACTGGTCGAGAAGCGCGGCGAGTTCGCCGTGCGCGGCGGCATCCTCGACGTGTTCCCGCCCACCGAGGAACACCCCCTGCGGGTGGAGTTCTGGGGCGACGACGTCGAGGAGATCCGCTACTTCAAGGTCGCCGACCAGCGGTCCCTGGAGATCGCCGAGCACGGTCTGTGGGCCCCGCCCTGCCGGGAGCTGCTGCTCACCGAGGACGTGCGGGAGCGCGCGCGGGCGCTGGCCGAACGGCACCCGGAGCTGGGCGAGCTGCTCGGGAAGATCGCCGAGGGGATCGCGGTCGAGGGCATGGAGTCCCTCGCGCCGGTCCTGGTCGACGACATGGAGCTGCTGCTCGACGTCCTGCCCGCGGACAGCATGGGCGTGGTGTGCGACCCGGAGCGGGTGCGCACCCGCGCGGCGGACCTGGTCGCGACCTCGCAGGAGTTCCTGCAGGCGTCCTGGGCGGCCACCGCCCAGGGGGGCGAGGCCCCCATCGACGTCGGCGCGGCCTCCCTGCGGTCCCTCGCGGACATCCGCGAGCGGGCCCGCGAGCTGGGGATGATGTGGTGGTCGGTGTCGCCGTTCGCCGCCGACCAGACGGTCGCGTCCGGCGACGGGGCGGAGGGCTCGGACACCCTCAAGCTCGGCATGCGCGCCCCGGAGAGCTACCGGGGCGACACCGCGCGGGCGCTCGCCGACACCAAGGGCTGGCTCGCCGACGGCTGGCGCACCGTGTTCGTCACCGAGGGCCACGGCCCGGCCGCCCGCACCGTGGAGGTGCTCGGCGGCGAGGGCATCCCGGCCCGCCTGGCCGGGGACGGGGGGAAGCCGGGCACGGGCGACCTCGGCGAGATCGCCCCGTCCCTCGTGCACGTCGCCTGCGGCTGCATCGACCACGGCTTCGTCGACCCCGTGCTCCGGCTCGCGGTGCTCACCGAGACCGACCTGTCCGGCCAGAGGGCGGCCGGCCGCGAGGGCGCCCGGATGCCGGCCCGGCGCCGCAAGACCATCGACCCGCTCACCCTCGAGGCGGGCGACCACATCGTCCACGAGCAGCACGGCGTCGGCCGCTACGTCGAGATGGTGCAGCGCACCGTGCAGGGCGCGACCCGCGAGTACCTGGTGGTGGAGTACGCCCCCGCCAAGCGCGGCCAGCCCGGCGACCGCCTCTACATCCCCACCGACCAGCTGGAGCAGATCACCAAGTACGTCGGCGGCGAGGCACCCACCCTGCACCGGCTCGGCGGCGCCGACTGGACCAAGACGAAGGCCCGGGCCAAGAAGGCCGTCAAGGAGATCGCCGCCGACCTGATCAAGCTGTACAGCGCGCGGATGGCGGCCCCCGGGCACGCCTTCGGCGCCGACACGCCCTGGCAGCGCGAGCTGGAGGACGCCTTCCCGTACGCGGAGACGCCCGACCAGCTCACCACCATCGCCGAGGTCAAGGAGGACATGGAGAAGACGGTCCCCATGGACCGGCTGATCTGCGGCGACGTCGGCTACGGCAAGACGGAGATCGCGGTGCGGGCCGCGTTCAAGGCGGTCCAGGACGGCAAGCAGGTCGCCGTCCTCGTGCCCACGACGCTGCTGGTGCAGCAGCACTTCGGCACGTTCGGCGACCGGTACGCGCAGTTCCCGGTGAACGTGCGGGCGCTGTCCCGGTTCCAGACCGACACGGAGGCCAAGGCGGTCCTGGAGGGGCTGAGGGACGGTTCGGTGGACGTCGTCATCGGCACCCACCGGCTGTTCTCCTCGGAGACGAAGTTCAAGGACCTGGGCCTGGTCATCGTCGACGAGGAGCAGCGGTTCGGCGTCGAGCACAAGGAGCAGCTGAAGAAGCTGCGCGCCAACGTCGACGTGCTGACCATGTCCGCCACCCCGATCCCGCGCACCCTGGAGATGGCGGTCACCGGCATCCGCGAGATGTCGACGATCACCACGCCGCCGGAGGAGCGCCACCCGGTGCTGACCTTCGTCGGCCCCTACGACCAGCGGCAGATCGGAGCGGCCGTCCGCCGTGAACTGCTGCGCGAGGGCCAGGTCTTCTACATCCACAACCGGGTCGAGTCGATCGACCGCGCGGCGGCCCGGCTGCGCGAGATCGTGCCGGAGGCGCGCATCGCGACCGCCCACGGGCAGATGTCGGAGTCGGCGCTGGAGCAGGTCGTCGTCGACTTCTGGGAGAAGAAGTTCGACGTGCTGGTGTCGACGACGATCGTCGAGTCCGGCATCGACATCTCCAACGCCAACACCCTGATCGTGGAGCGCGGCGACACCTTCGGCCTGAGCCAGCTGCACCAGCTGCGCGGCCGGGTCGGCCGCGGCCGGGAGCGCGGTTACGCGTACTTCCTGTACCCGCCGGAGAAGCCGCTGACGGAGACCGCGCACGAGCGGCTCGCGACGATCGCCCAGCACACCGAGATGGGTGCGGGCATGTACGTGGCGATGAAGGACCTGGAGATCCGCGGTGCCGGAAACCTGCTCGGCGGCGAGCAGTCGGGCCACATCGCGGGCGTCGGCTTCGACCTGTACGTGCGGATGGTCGGCGAGGCCGTCGCGGACTACCGGCGCCAGCTGGAGACCGGCGAGCTCCAGGAGGAGCCGCCGCTCGAGGTCAAGATCGAGCTGCCCGTCGACGCGCACGTCCCGCACGCGTACGCGCCCGGCGAGCGGCTGCGGCTCCAGGCGTACCGGTCCATCGCCTCCGCGAACAGCGAGGAGGACGTCCAGGCGGTGCGCGAGGAACTCGTGGACCGCTACGGCAAGCTGCCGGAGCCGGTGGAGAACCTGCTGCTGGTGGCGGGGCTGCGGATGCTCGCCCGCGCGTGCGGCGTCGGGGAGATCGTCCTGCAGGGCGCCAACATCCGGTTCGCGCCGGTGGAGTTGCGCGAGTCCCAGGAACTGCGCCTGAAGCGGCTCTACCCCGGCACGGTGATCAAGCCGACCGCGCACCAGGTGCTGGTGCCCCGGCCCAGGACCGCGAGGGTGGGCGGGAAGCCGCTGGCCGGCCGGGAACTGCTGGCGTGGGTCGGGGAGCTCCTGACGTCGGTCCTGGGCTCGTGACCCGGCGGTTCCGCCGTGCCCGGCCGGCCCGGGAACGGCGGAACCGCCCACGGGGAGGGGAT
>NZ_LIRG01000050.1 GCF_001419695.1 Streptomyces prasinopilosus | reverse complement strand
CGGCGCGCGTTCAGGGGCCCGGAGGCCGCCTGAACGCGCGCCGGTAGGCGTGCGGGGTCGTCCCCACGGCGCGTACGAAGTGGTGGCGCAGCGCGGCCGCGTTGCCGAACCCCGTGCGGCCCGCGACCGCGTCCACCGTCTCGTCGGTCCCCTCCAGCAGACGCTGGGCGAGCAGCACCCGCTGGCGCAGGATCCAGCGGTACGGCGTGGTGCCGGTCTCCTGCTGGAAGCGGCGGGCGAACGTGCGCGGGGACATGTGGGCGCGGGCCGCGAGCTGCTCGACGGTCACCTCCTCGTCGAGGTGCCGCTCCATCCACACCAGCACCTCGGAGACGGTGTCGCCGCCGGGCGGCGGCAGCGGGCGCTCGATGTACTGGGCCTGGCCCCCGTCGCGGTGCGGGGGCACCACCATGCGCCGGGCGATCCGGTTGGCGACCTCGGGGCCCTGTTCCTTGCGCACGAGGTGCAGGCAGGCGTCGATCCCGGCGGCGGTGCCCGCGGAGGTGATCACCGGGTCCTCGTCGACGTAGAGCACATCCGGTTCGACGGTCAGGTGGGGATACCTCCTGCTCAGCGCGTCCGCGTGGCGCCAGTGGACGGCGGCGCGCCGGCCGTCGAGGAGACCGGCGGCGGCGAGGACGAACACGCCGGAGCAGACGCTGAGCACCCGGGCGCCCCGGTCCACGGCCCGGCGCAGCGCGTCCAGCAGCTCGGGCGGGAAGTCCCGCGTCTCGTAGCACGACCCGGCGGGCACGGCGATGAGGTCCGCCGCCTCCAGCCGCTCCGGGCCGTGCTCGACCCGGAGCGAGAAGCCGGTGTCGCTGCGCAGCGAGGGGCCTTCGGCGGAGACGACCGCGAAGTCGTAGACGGGCAGACCGTCGTCGCTGCGGTCGACGCCGAAGACCTCACAGACGACGCCGAGTTCGAAGGGGTTCACGCGGTCGAGCAGGACGGCGGCCACATTGCGGAGCATGACCCCAGTGTGCCCCGTCGTTGGCAGTAAATCGAGGGTGTGCGGCAGATCTGCCACTGTCCGGTAAGGAGCGTCCGGCAGGACAGTGGTGTCCATGGATACGACACAGGTGGAAGCACTGATCGGAATGCTGGCCGTGCTCGGACTGCTCGTCCTGATGGTCCTCCCCGCCGTCATCGGCATCGCGCACGAGCGGAGGACCGACCGACAGCTGAAGTGGGCCGAGACCGGCCGCGCCGCCGCCGGGCGGCACCACGCACCCGCCGGGCCGCCCCGGCCGGAGCGGACCCCGGGGGCCCGCCCCGAGCGGAGCGCCGCCCCGCACCGCACCGCACGCGCGGCGTGAGGCGCGGGCACCGGAGGGGCGGCACCCGGGCGGCCGGCCCGGGGAGGAGGGACCTCCCCGGGCCGGACCGTTCCTAGAACTCCTCGTCCAGGTCGACCGTGCCCTCCACGGCGACCTGGTAGGCGGACGGACGCCGCTCGAAGAAGTTCGTCAGCTCCTGGACCCCCTGGAGCTCCATGAACGAGAACGGGTTGTCCGAGCCGTACACCGGGGCGAAGCCCAGCCGGGTGAGCCGCTGGTCGGCCACGCACTCCAGGTACTGCCGCATCGACTCGGTGTTCATGCCCGGCAGCCCGTCCCCGCACAGGTCGCGCCCGAACTGCAGCTCCGCCTCGACCGCCTCGCGCAGCATGTCCGTCACCTGCCGCTGGAGTTCGTCGTCGAACAGGTCCGGCTCCTCCTCGCGGACGGTGTCGACCACGTCGAAGGCGAAGGACATGTGCATCGTCTCGTCCCGGAACACCCAGTTGGTGCCGGTCGCGAGGCCGTGCAGCAGGCCCCGGCTGCGGAACCAGTACACGTAGGCGAACGCCCCGTAGAAGAACAGGCCCTCGATGCACGCGGCGAAGCAGATCAGGTTGAGGAGGAAGCGGCGGCGGTCGGCCCGCGTCTCCAGCCGGTCGAGCTTCTCCACCGAGTCCATCCAGCGGAAGCAGAACTCCGCCTTCTCCCGGATGGACGGGATGTTCTCCACCGCCGCGAACGCGGCCGTCCGGTCCTGCGGATCGGGCAGGTAGGTGTCCAGCAGGGTCAGGTAGAACTGGACGTGCACCGCCTCCTCGAAGAGCTGCCGCGACAGGTACAGCCGCGCCTCCGGGGAGTTGATGTGCTTGTAGAGGGTGAGCACCAGGTTGTTGGCCACGATCGAGTCACCGGTGGCGAAGAAGGCCACCAGGCGGCCGATCAGATGCTGTTCGGCGGGGCTCAGCCGCGCGAGGTCGGCGACGTCCGAGTGGAGGTCGACCTCCTCCACGGTCCAGGTGTTCCTGATCGCGTCCCGGTAGCGCTCGTAGAAGTCGGGGTACCGCATGGGGCGCAGGGTGAGCTCGAAACCGGGGTCGAGCAGGTTCTGGGTCCGGGGGGCGGCGGTGGTCACTGGCAGGCCTCACAGGATTCGGGGTTCTCGAGGGAGCAGGCGACGGCCTCGGGCTCGGCGGCCGGCTGCGGGACGGGGACGGCGGCGGTCTGCGCCCGGGCCGCGCGGGCGATGCGGGTCGCCGGCCGGGAGCGCAGGTAGTACGTGGTCTTCAGGCCCCGCTTCCAGGCGTAGGCGTACATCGAGGAGAGCTTGCCGATGGTCGGCGTCTCCATGAACAGGTTCAGCGACTGCGACTGGTCCAGGAACGGGGTGCGGTCGGCGGCCATGTCGATCAGGCCGCGCTGCGGGATCTCCCACGCGGTCCGGTACAGGCCGCGCACCTCCTCGGGGATCCAGGTGAAGTCCTGCACCGAGCCGCCGGCCTCGCGCAGCGCCTCGCGGGTCCGCGCGTCCCACACGCCCAGCCGCTTCAGGTCGTCCACCAGGTACGGGTTGACCTGGAGGAACTCGCCGGACAGCGTCTCGCGCTTGAACAGGTTGGACACCTGCGGCTCGATGCACTCGTAGACGCCGGCGATGGACGCGATGGTGGCGGTCGGCGCGATCGCCAGCAGCAGCGCGTTGCGCATGCCGACGGCGGCGATGCGTTCGCGCAGCGCCGTCCAGCGCTCGGGCCAGGCGAGGTCGGTGTCGTAGTGGTCGGGGTGCAGCACGCCCCGGGCGGTACGCGTGTGCTCCCAGGCCGGCAGGGGGCCGACGGGGGTCCCCACCGTCCCGGAGTCGGTCCCCGGGTCCGTCGCGGGCGTCCGGGGGCGTGCGGCGAGGTCGGCGGAGGTCTCGTACGCGGCGAGCATGATGCGCTCGGCGATCCGGGCGGAGAGCCGCCGGGCCCGCGGGGAGTCGAAGGGCAGGCGCAGGGCGAAGAAGACGTCCTGGAGGCCCATCACCCCCAGCCCCACCGGCCGCCAGCGCGCGTTGGAGCGGCGCGCCTGCTCGGTCGGGTAGAAGTTGATGTCCACGACCCGGTCGAGGAAGGTGACGGCCGTGCGCACGGCCGCGTCCAGCCGCTCCCAGTCCAGGTCGCCGGCCGCGGGGTCGACGAACGCGCCGAGGTTGACCGAGCCCAGGTTGCACACCGCCGTCTCCCCGTCGTCGGTGACCTCGAGGATCTCCGTGCACAGGTTGGACGAGTGGACGACGTGCCCGGGCTCGGCGGTCTGGTTGGCGGTGCGGTTGGCGGCGTCCTTGAACGTCATCCAGCCGTTGCCGGTCTGGGCGAGGGTCCGCATCATGCGCCCGTACAGCTCCCGGGCGGGGATCGTCCTTCGGGCCAGGCCCGCGGCCTCGGCGGCCCGGTAGGCCGCGTCGAACTCCTCGCCCCACAGGTCGACCAGGTCCGGGACGTCGGAGGGGGAGAACAGCGACCAGGCGGCGTCGGCGTCGACCCGGCGCATGAACTCGTCCGGCACCCAGTGCGCGAGGTTCAGGTTGTGCGTACGGCGGGCGTCCTCACCGGTGTTGTCGCGCAGTTCCAGGAACTCCTCGACGTCCGAGTGCCAGGTCTCCAGGTAGACGGCCGCGGCGCCCTTGCGCCGGCCGCCCTGGTTCACGGCGGCGACGGAGGCGTCCAGGGTCTTCAGGAACGGGACGATGCCGTTGGAGTGCCCGTTGGTGCCGCGGATCAGCGAACCCCGGGAGCGGACGCGGGAGTAGGCCAGGCCGATGCCGCCGGCGTGCTTGGAGAGGCGGGCCACCTGGTGGTAGCGGTCGTAGAGGGAGTCCAGCTCGTCCTTGGGGGAGTCCAGGAGGTAGCAGGAGGACATCTGGGGGTGCCGGGTGCCGGAGTTGAACAGGGTGGGCGAGGAGGGCAGGTACTCCAGGCGGCTCATCAGGCCGTACAGCCCGGCGACCTCGTCCACCGCGCGGGGGGTGTCGTCCTCGGCGAGACCGGCGGCGACCCGCAGCAGGAAGTGCTGCGGCGTCTCGACGACCTTGCGGGTGACCGGGTGCCGCAGCAGGTAGCGGCTGTACAGGGTGCGCAGCCCGAAGTAGCCGAAGCGGTCGTCCGCGCCGAGGTCGACCAGCGCGTCGAGACGCTCCTGGTGCAGCCGGACGAACCCGGCGGTCCGGTCCGCGACGAGGCCCTCGCGGTGCCCGGTGGCGATCGACGAGGTGAACGACGTGACGCCCTGCGAGGCGGCTTCGGCACGGATGCCGAGGGTCAGCAGCCGCGCGGCGAGCCGGGAGTAGACGGGGTCCTCGGAGATGAGCCCGGCCGCCGCCTCGGTGGCCAGCTCCCGGAGTTCGGCCTCGTCCGCACGGGCGGACCGGCCGCGCAGCGCGGCGGCGGCGACCCGGCCGGGGTCGGCGTCGGGGAGGTCGGCGGTCAGCCCGGTCAGGGTCCGCAGCAGCGCGGCACCGGGGCCGTCGCCCGCCTCGGTCACGTCGACCGCTGAAGCAGGATCGGCTGGCGCGATGGTCACGTGGGGCTCTCCCTCGCTCGGCACGGGGCCTCGGCGAGGGCAGGGGGCAGCACACGGGCCCGCGAACGGGCCTCGCGTCCACCGGCCCATTCCGCGAGGCCCGGACGTCAGGCGCCCGGGCCGGACGGCCGGGGCGCACTGTCGGCAGGTCCTCGGACTGAAGCCCGTGCGGGCCCGCGGACGACGCGGACACGCACAAGTACACCGTTGCGGGACAGTTCCGGATTCGCACCGGATTCCCCTGCGGCGACAGCGAGCATGAGCATACATCTTGTGCCGGACGGCGCCAGCAGGCCCATATGTTGTGTCGTAGCGGGGTCGGAATGTCAGCGTGCAGGCGAGAAGGCCGGTGTCGTCCAGGTGCGGCACCGGGTTCCGGCCGCGCCCGGGGGCGCGGACGGAGCCGAGACGTTCGTGGACGCGGTGGGCGGAGTGCGTCATCCGCCGGGTCGACAGCACGATCCCCCCGCAGCCCCGCGTGGCCCGCGCCCGCTCGACGCAGGTGCGGACGAGGGCCTCCCCCGCCCCGCGGCCCCGGGCCGCACGGGCGACCACGAGCATCCGGAGCCCGGCCTCGCCGGGCCCGGCCGGACCGGCCATGGGCCCGCCGTCCGGAACGGACGTCACGCCGCCGATCACCCGGCCGCCGTCCACGGCGACCAGCACCTCGGCAGCGGCCCGCTCGGCGACGTCCCCGAGCTCACCGAGGTACGGGTCGTGCTCCCCGAAGGCGAGCGGACCGTCCTCCGGACAGGGCTGCGCGGTGATCCCACCCGGCGTCCCGTACTCGTCGGGCCGCACCGGCCGGATCGTGATGCCCACGGCGCGGGTGTGCCCGACGGGCGGGGCGGCGGGCCGCCGGTCTCCCTCCGGCGGTCCGCCGCCCCGAGCGCGCCGTGCGGCGTCAGTGGGCGCTGCCCGCCGTGGCCGGCGGGAGCTCCACCTCCACGCCCGGATCGCCCGCGTCCGCCGTGTAGTCCTGCGGCCGGGTCTCGTCGACGCCCTCGGGCGCCCTGACGGCCCGCAGGACGAAGGTCAGGCCGATCGTGACCAGGGCGTTGAGCACGAAGGCGGTGAGGCCGATGTAGCCGATCTCGCCGATCCCCGGGATCTCCTCCGAGGAACCGCCGAAGTGCTTCTGCGTCGGCGAGGCGACCCCGTACGCCGCGACCGTGCCGTAGACCATGCCGACCGCCCAGCCCGCGAGCAGCGCCCAGCGGTGGAACCAGCGGGTGAACAGGCCGCCCACCAGGGCGGGGAAGGTCTGCAGGATCCAGATGCCGCCGAGGAGCTGGAAGTTGATGGCGACCGTCTTGTCCATGGTGAGGACGAAGGCCAGCGCACCCACCTTCACGAGCAGCGAGACCACCTTGGAGACCTTGGTCTCCTGCGCGGGTGTCGCGTCCGGCCTGAGGAAGTCCTTGTAGATGTTGCGGGTGAACAGGTTCGCGGCCGCGATCGACATGATCGCCGCGGGCACCAGCGCCCCGATGCCGATGGCGGCGAAGGCCACCCCGGCGAACCAGGCCGGGAACATGTTCTCGAACAGCTGCGGGATCGCCAGCTGCCCGTTGGAGACCTCCACCCCGGCCGCGATCGCCATGAAACCGAGCAGTGCCAGCAGACCCAGCATCAGCGAGTACAGCGGCAGGATCGTGGTGTTGCGGCGGATCACCTCACGGCTGCGCGAGGACAGCGTCGCGGTGATCGAGTGCGGGTACATGAACAGCGCGAGGGCCGAGCCCAGCGCCAGCGTGGCGTAGGTCCACTGCCCCGCCTCGCCCGGCACCAGCGAACCGCGCGGCGCGCCCGTGGCCGGATTGGTCTCGCCGTACGCCTCGCTCGCCCTGGCGAAGATGTCGTCGAAGCCGCCCAGCTTGATCGGGATGTAGATGATCGCCACCGCGATCACGAGGTAGATCAGCGTGTCCTTCACGAACGCGATCAGCGCGGGGGCCCGCAGACCCGACGAGTACGTGTACGCCGCCAGCACGCCGAAGGCGATCAGCAGCGGCAGGTCCTTGACGAACCAGTTGGTGTCCTCGCCGCCGCCGACGCCCATCACGTCCAGCACGGCCTGGATGCCGACCAGCTGGAGCGCGATGTACGGCATCGTCGCCAGGATGCCGGTGACCGCCACCGCCAGCGACAGCCCCTTCGAGCCGAACCGGCCGCGCACGAAGTCGGACGTCGTCACGTAGCCGTGCCGGTGCGACACCGACCACAGCCGGGGCAGGAAGGTGAAGATCAGCGGGTAGACGAGGATGGTGTACGGCACGGCGAAGAAGCCCGCCGCGCCCGCCGCGTAGATCGCCGCCGGCACGGCCACGAAGGTGTACGCCGTGTACAGGTCGCCGCCGAGCAGGAACCAGGTGACCCAGGTGCCGAACGACCGTCCGCCCAGGCCCCATTCGTCGAGGCTGTGCTCGTTCGCCGCCCTGCGCCAGCGGGCGGCCAGGAAGCCCATCGCCGTGACGAGGACGAAGAAGAAGATGAAGACGGCGAGGGCCACGCCGTTCACGCCGTCGTTCATCGCCGCGCACCGCCCCTCGCCGCCGCGCGGGCGCGCTGGTCACGCTGCCACAGCTTGTAGGCGACCACCGTCAGCGCGGTGGAGACCAGCACCCATAACATCTGGTACCAGTAGAAGAACGGGATGCCGATGAAGGCGGGGTCGGTCCTCGCGTACGAGCCGACCCACAGCATGGCCACGAACGGTGCTGAAAGACAGAGGCCGATGACGACGCGCGCGGGCGTCACCACCGGGCCTCCGCCGGAATCTGGGGCTTGTGACATCGAACGACTCCGTCCCCTCGCTGATCTCCTGGGCTGCGCAACGCGCAGGAAATCTAGATCAGCACCGGAGCGGGGCGGAACCCCCCTCGCGGGGATCGCGTACTCGAACTCCACGGAAGGCCGAGCCCGGGGCGGCGGGTTCCCGGTCGGCCGTCCGGCTCGGGGCTCAGTCCTGCGGGCGCTTGAGGCGGGCCACGAACTTGTACCGGTCGCCCCGGTACACCGAGCGCACCCATTCCACCGGCTGCCCGTCCCGGTCCAGTGAGTGCCGGGAGAGCATCAGCATCGGCAGCCCCACGTCGGTGCCGAGCAGGCCGGCCTCGCGCGGGGTGGCCAGGGAGGTCTCGATGGTCTCCTCGGCCTCCGCCAGACGGACGTCGTACACCTCGGCGAGCGCGGTGTAGAGGGAGGTGTACTTGACCAGGCTGCGGCGCAGCGCCGGGAAGCGCTTCGCACTGAGGTGGGTGGTCTCGATGGCCATCGGCTCGCCGTTCGCCATGCGCAGCCGCTCGATGCGCAGCACCCGTCCGCCGGCGCCGATGTCGAGCAGTGAGGCGAGCCCGTCGTCGGCGGTGATGTAGCCGACGTCCAGCAGCTGCGAAGTGGGCTCCAGGCCCTGCGCGCGCATGTCCTCGGTGTACGAGGTGAGTTGCAGCGCCTGCGAGACCTTGGGCTTGGCGACGAAGGTGCCCTTGCCCTGGATGCGCTCCAGACGTCCCTCGACCACCAGCTCCTGGAGCGCCTGGCGCACGGTGGTGCGCGAGGTGTCGAACTCCGCCGCCAGGGTGCGCTCGGGCGGGACCGGGGTGCCGGGAGGGGCCGTCTCCGTCATGTCGAGCAGGTGCTTCTTCAACCGGTAGTACTTGGGCACGCGCGCCGTACGGACCGTGGCCCCGCCCTCGTTCTCCGTACTGCTGACGTCGGTGCTCATGCTCTGCCTTCCCGGCTCCGGGTGCCGAACGGCCGGCACCCCCTCGGCTCCGGCCCACATCGTGGCACGGCCGCGGCCGGGGACGCGCCCCGGTACGCTCCGTGATCCCCTCTGTATACCGCCGGGCCGGGGGTTGGTCTAGTCCACCATGGCGTCCGGAACCGGGACCCCGGGCCGCCGCGGCCCCGGGCCGCGGCGCGGAGCGGGGCGCCCGGGGCCCGTGGTCAGATGCCCTGCCAGTCCGGCTTGCTCGCGTAGGTGTGCCGGAAGTAGTCCGCGAACTTGAGCTTGCTCGCGGCGGCCTCGTCGACGACGACCGTGGCGTGCGGGTGCAGCTGCAGGGCGGACGCCGGGCACACCGCGGCCACCGGGCCCTCGACCGTCGCGGCGACCGCGTCCGCCTTGCCCTCGCCGGTGGCGAGCAGGACCAGGTGGCGGGCCTCCAGGATGGTGCCGATGCCCTGGGTGATGACGTGGTGCGGGACCTGGCCGACGTCGCCGCCGAAGAAGCGCGCGTTGTCCACCCGGGTCTGCTCGGTCAGCGTCTTGATCCGGGTGCGCGAGACGAGCGAGGAGCAGGGCTCGTTGAACCCGATGTGCCCGTCCGTCCCGATGCCGAGCAGCTGCAGGTCGACGCCGCCGGCCTCGGCCAGCGCCCTGTCGTACGCCTCGCACGCGGCCGGTATGTCCTCGGCCGCGCCGTCGGGGCCCATGAAGGCGTCCATGCCGATGCCGAGCGGCTCCAGCACCTCGCGCCGGAGCACCGAGCGGTAGGACTCGGGATGGTCGGCGGGCAGCCCCACGTACTCGTCGAGCTGGGCGATCCTCGCCCGGGAGGTGTCCACGGAGCCGGAGCGCACCCGGGCCGCCAGTGCCTCGTAGACGGGCAGGGGCGTCGAGCCGGTGGCCACGCCGAGCAGGGCGTCCGGGGTGCGCCGCAGGAGATCGGCCATGGCCCCGGCGATGAGCGCGCCGCCGGCCTTGGCGTCCGGAACGATGACAACTTCCACGCTGAGCCTGCCGTTCTGGGAGGGGACTCGTCTGCGGCCGGTCCCGGAGGAGAGCGGGACGGCCATGTGGTTTAGACCAATATCAATCTAACAGAGCGGGATCCGCCCCCGGGTGAGGGGTGGCGGCGCCTCCCGCGGGAGCCCGCTCCCGGTCCTCCCCAGCATCCCAGCACGGGACGGCCGCGGCCCGCCGACCGAAATGACCTTGGAATTCCGTTCCCTGACGCACGCTCGCGGGATAGGGTGCGTGGCGGATGCCCGTATGTCCGCCCGGCCGTCGTCCCGCGCGACCGTCGTCCCGAGGGGCGCGCACGCACGGCCGCGCGACCGCGAAAAAGACCGCGACGAACCGTCTCCGACACATGGACACGGAGAGTGGTCTAGTCCACAATGCGTAACAGTGCAGCGCACGCAAGCCTGCCTTCCCCGCACAGGAAGGCGGACCGAGGACCCGGAGCTCTCTGCCCTGACTGCCCCGGATCCTCATCCCTCGGCCGAACGGGACCGCACACCCCGCGGCCGATGTCGCTCCGGGCTGCGGTGCCGGGAGGGCTGAGGGTCCCTCCAGGCGCCGCGGCCCGCGGGTGTTTCCGGGGGGAGGGCACGACGCCCCGGGTACGCTCGCTGACGTGCCCTCCATGAACGAACTCGTACACCAGCACACCGCTCTCGACGACTCCGACCTCGAGTGGCTTCACCTGCTGGTCTCGGAGTGGCAGCTGCTCTCCGACCTCTCCTTCGCCGACCTGGTCCTGTGGGTCCCCACCCGCGACGGCACCCGCTACGTCTCCGTCGCCCAGATGCGGCCCAACACCGGTCCGACCTCGTACCAGGACGACATGGTCGGCCATCTCGTCCCCCGCGGCCGCCGCCCCATGCTGGACGCGGCCCTGGACGAGGGGCGGATCGTGCGCGAGGGCGACCCGGAGTGGCGGGAGGAGGTGCCGGTGCGCGTCGAGTCCATTCCCGTGCGGCGGGAGGGCCGGGTGCTCGGGGTCATCGCGCGCAACACCAACCTGCTCACCGTGCGCACCCCCAGCCGGCTGGAGCTCACCTACCTCCAGAGCGCCTCCGACCTCGCCCAGATGATCGCGGCCGGCGCCTTCCCGTTCGCGAACCAGCAGCCCGACATGGACGCGCTGCCCCGGGTGGGGGACGGACTGATCCGGCTCGACGCGGAGGGGGTCGTCCAGTACGCCTCCCCGAACGCCCTGTCCGCCTATCACCGGATGGGTCTGGCGTCCGACCTGGTCGGCCACCACCTCGGCCGGACCACCGCCGAGCTGGCGCCTTCCCGCGGGCCGGTGGACGAGGCGCTGGAGAAGGTCGCCAGCGGCTGGGCCCCGCGCGAGTTCGAGATCGAGGCGCCCGGCGGGGTGATCCAGTTCCGGGCGATCCCGCTCAAGCCGAAGGGGAGCCGCATCGGTTCGCTGGTCCTGCTCCGGGACGTCACCGAACTTCGCCGCCGCGAACGGGAGTTGATCACCAAGGACGCGACCATCCGGGAGATCCACCACCGGGTGAAGAACAACCTCCAGACGGTGGCGGCACTGTTGCGCCTCCAGGCCCGGCGGATCGGCTCCGAGCGCGGCCGCGCGGCGCTGGAGGAGGCGGTGCGCCGGGTCGGTTCCATCGCGATCGTGCACGAGACGCTCTCCCAGAACCTGGACGAGCGGGTGGAGTTCGACGAGATCGCCGACCGTGTCCTGGCGATGGTCGCCGAGATCTCGCCGGGCAAGGTCACCGGCCGGCGCACCGGCCGCTTCGGCATACTCGACGCCGAGGTCGCCACCCCGCTGTCGATGGTGCTGACGGAGGTTCTGCAGAACGCCCTGGAGCACGGCTTCCGCGAGGGCGACACCGGCACGGTCGAGGTGACCGCGGTCCGCGGCGGCACCACCAAGGAGGCCCGCCTGCTGGTCACCGTCCAGGACGACGGCGTCGGCCTGCCCGAGGACTTCGACCCGCACACCGGCGGCAACCTGGGGCTGCACATCGTGCGGACCCTGGTCGAGGGGGAACTGGGCGGAACCTTCGACATGGTGCCGGCCCCGGACGGGGGGACCCGCGTGCTGCTGGACGTGCCGGTGGCCATGGACAAGTGACGCTGGGTGACGTGTGCCGGCGGCCGGGACGGTGCTGCGGTCCGCCGGGCTTGGACCGCGGGCGGGGACCGGCGGGCGGGCCGGTGACGCGGCCGGCCGTGGGGCCGGAACACAGCGAAGAGCCCCGGACGGGTGTACCGTCCGGGGCTCTTGCCTGACTGATGGGTTCCCCTCCGGCTCGCGATGAGCCGGGACTCGGGGGAGCACCGGGGAACTGCGTGCTGCGGCTCGGGGGCGGGAAAAGCGTACGCGCCGTACGCGCCGCCAAGCTCAGGCTGTCAGCAGGGGTGGGGTTGTCAGGCGGAGGCCTGACGGGCCCGGTTGCGGGCGGCGCGGCGCTTCATTGCGCGGCGCTCGTCCTCGCTGAGACCACCCCAGACGCCGGAGTCCTGACCGGACTCGAGTGCCCACTGAAGGCAGCTCTCGATCACCGGGCAGCGGCGGCAGACGGCCTTGGCTTCCTCGATCTGCAGCAGCGCAGGACCGGTGTTGCCGATGGGGAAGAAGAGCTCGGGGTCTTCCTCGCGGCAAACGGCGTTGTGACGCCAGTCCATGGCTGCTACCTCTCCTTGGTATGAACTACATGTGGCTTGTGAATGTGAACGCTTTCACGAATCCCCCAACAAGTGAAGGGCCGACTGCCAGTTCCCTGGCGTGGTCCTTGGGTTTGAAGAGGGGTTCCGGCGATCTGTGGAGGCCGGTTCTGCGGGCCGTCCTGATCGCCATGTAGAGACTCGCAAACCTCGGCGGCGGATACAACCCCTTCCGGAAAGTTTTTTTTGATTCATCGGTGTCGACTAGGTCACAGCCGTACTTCCATGGGGTGGATCCTGGCCTAAACGTTCGAGTGAAAGGACTTTAGCGTTTTCTGCTCACACAATCACACGCAGTGCACGGCGAACGCCTGTGAACGTCACGCTGGTTCGCAGTCCGAGGTGGTCGCCGTCCATCTGGAGAGGCAGCGGCACCTTCGAATGCAAGGTGAACTGGGTCAGATCGTGCCTCGCGGTCACGTGCCCGCCCCGGGGTCCGCGCTCGGGGGACGAAGTGAGCAACTGGGTGCCATACCGGGCAAGGGCGGAGGCGGACAGCCGCTTCAGACCGAAGATGTCGAGGCCGGTATCGAACGAGGCCTTAGGCGACGCGTAGATCGGGCGATTGCCGAGAAACGTCCACGGGGAGGTGTTCGAGACTATGGAGAGCGCCAGATCCCCGACCGGTTCCTCGCCCGGCTGCTCGAGCGTTATCACGCCGCGCAGGCGGTGCGGCTCACCGATCAGCTGCCGTACGACCTGGCGCATGTACAGCGCGTGAGTGGACTTCCTGCCGCGCTCCCGGTGCTGTTCCACCCGGCCGACCACGCCGGCGTCGAAGCCCAGCCCCGCGTTGAAGGTGAACCAGCGGGGCGGCACGCTTTCGTCGTCCGTCCCCGGCGTGCCCGACGTCAGGCCCAGACCGACGGTGCGTTCGCGTCCCTCGCGCAGGGCGTCCAGCNNTCGCTCTCCGCCGCCTGCCGGCCCAGGTCGCGCGCGTGGCCGCGGTACTCGGTGGTGACCGCCTCCAGCTTCATCTCGCTGGCGAGGGCGTGGATCAGCACGTCGCGCGTACGCGCACTCGTAGTGGTTGCCGCCGGATTGACCACGAGAAGTGCACGCATGGGTTGCAGGGTACCTACTGGGTGGTACCGGGGCCCAGGCCGAGGTGTGGCCGGCGGCGGGGGCGGGGGCGGCCCGGGAACGCGATCGGGAC
>NZ_LIRG01000005.1 GCF_001419695.1 Streptomyces prasinopilosus | reverse complement strand
GGGTCGTCGGCGGCCGCCGCCTCTCGGGCGCCATCGATGTGAAGACGAGCAAGAACGCGTGCGTGGCACTGCTGTGCGCCTCGCTGCTCAACAAGGGCCGCACGGTGCTGCGCCGCGTCGCCCGCATCGAGGAGGTGTACCGCCTCCTGGAGGTGCTGGGCTCGATCGGCGTCCGCACCCGGTGGATCAACGAGGGCGTCGACCTGGAGATCGTGCCGCCCGCCACGCTGGACCTCGAGTCCATCGACGCGGACGCGGCCCGCCGCACCCGCTCCATCATCATGTTCCTCGGCCCGCTGCTGCACCGCACGGACCGCTTCATGCTGCCGTACGCCGGCGGCTGCGACCTCGGCACCCGCACCGTCGAGCCGCACATGATCGCACTGCGCCGGTTCGGCCTGGAGATCGCCGCGACGGAGGGCCAGTACCACGCGGTGGTGGACCGCTCCGTCAGCCCCGACCGCCCGATCGTGCTGACCGAGCGCGGGGACACGGTCACCGAGAACGCGCTGCTGGCCGCCGCCCGGCACGACGGCGTCACCGTCATCCGCAACGCCTCGTCCAACTACATGGTCCAGGACCTGTGCTTCTTCCTGGAGGCCCTGGGCGTCAGGGTCGAGGGCATCGGCACCACCACGCTCACCGTGCACGGCATGCGGACGATCGACGTCGACGTGGACTACTCCCCCTCCGAGGACCCGGTCGAGGCGATGAGCCTGCTCGCCGCGGCCGTCGTCACGGAGTCCGAACTGACGGTGCGCCGGGTGCCGATCGAGTTCCTGGAGATCGAGCTCGCGGTCCTGGAGGAGATGGGCCTCGACCACGACCGCACCCCCGAGTACGTCGCGGACAACGGCCGCACCCGGCTGGTCGACCTCACCGTCCGGCCCTCCAAGCTGGAGGCGCCGATCGACAAGATCCACCCGATGCCGTTCCCCGGCCTGAACATCGACAACGTCCCGTTCTTCGCGGCGATCGCGGCGGTGGCGCAGGGTCAGACCCTCATCCACGACTGGGTCTACGACAACCGCGCCATCTACCTGACCGACCTCAACCGCCTCGGCGGCCGCCTCCAGCTCCTGGACCCCCACCGCGTCCTGGTCGAGGGCCCCACCCGCTGGCGCGCCGCCGAGATGATGTGCCCGCCGGCCCTGCGCCCCGCCGTGGTCGTCCTGCTGGCGATGATGGCCGCGGAGGGCACGTCCGTCCTGCGCAACGTCTACGTCATCAACCGGGGGTACGAGGACCTGGCCGAGCGCCTCAACTCGGTGGGCGCGCAGATCGAGATCTTCCGGGACATCTGAGGGTTCTGAGAAGTAACCGCCCCTTAACCCCCTCCTGACCTGCATGTGTGCAGAGCAGGAGGGGGTATGGCGCCTCTTTCGCCAATCCGAAAGTATCGTGTCGATGGCTGATTCGGCGGCAAACACCGGGCCTCTCTCAGAGGACGCTCGCCACCGATGTCCACGCAGGTAGCGGATAGTTCCGGTGTAAGCAGTGTGGGAGTCCGCGCCAACGCCGAGGTGTGCGTGGAGCACAGCGGAGAACACGACGCCTTGCAGGTCAGTGATGTCCCACAGAGTGGAGATGACCGCTTTCGCGCCGCGGGCGAGAAACGCGGACTCGATGCTGCGCAAGGTCTGCACGGTACGACCGGTGCCTTGGTGCGTGCCCGTTCTGCAAGCGTTCAGGACGACCAGGTCGACACTGGAGAAGACTCCTTCCGCGAGGATCCCGCTGGAAGTGAGCGTGGCCTCTCCGAGTGAACCACCATGCAGAGCGAGTCCGGCAGCCCAGCGATTCGGGTGTGTGAGGCCGTGTGCCGCGACGTGGACGATCCGGGCCATGGGCATCATGAACAGAGCGCGGGCGGGAGTCGCTTCCTGCTGCGTGACAACTTCCACGCTGTCGTGCAGACCTGCGATCACGTGGGCTTCGCACAGTGGGCCGCCAATCCGTTCAAGGCCAGGGAGATGCCCACCGCCGTGCGCCACCACCAGCACCTCGACCACAGCTGCTTGCCGCTGGGATCTCTCTATGGCGGACACGAGTCGAGCCGTAGGGGCATAGACCACCTGCTCGAAAGCATCGATCAAGGTGGAGGTGCGGGCGCTGTCGAGCGGAGCTGCGTGGAGGGGCAGTAGCTCCAGCGGGGCCGTGGGGCTGAGCACCAACCGACGGACTTCATGGGGTGCGGCCGTCTCGATGATGGCTCGTGCCGGCCCACCGCACTCGGCGACCAACTGCTCCAGGTAGTCGTGCCACACACGTCGAGGGTGATCCGGTGCTTGCCGTGTCCATTCATCGACCGCGCTGGCGAGAGGCCCGAGGGGAAACTCCTCGCACGTAACCAGATCGAAGTGCGAGTGGCCCGCCCGGGTCCGGCACACCGCGAGCTGGAGGGTTCCGTACCGGTTGATGCTCCGCCCGCCCGCGAGAAGGCGAACGCATAGTCGACCAAAGCGACCTGACACAGGTCTGCCCCCGGTGCATGACCGGGGGCAGACCTGTCGCCTACTGAGCAGCGAAGCTAACGAACGCCGCCCAGGCGGAAGCATCGACCGAGAGAGCAGGTCGGCTTGTGTCCTTGGAGTCACGGACATGAACGACGTGGGCGCAGTCGGCGACCTCGACGCACTCTCCTCCAGCCCCACCGCTGTAGCTGCTCTTACGCCAGCGCAGTTCGCCCACCGCACTCAGGGTCTCGTTCACTTCACACCTCTCCAAGCAGCTTCTCAACGAAGGCCATTGACTCGCGCGGAGTGAGAGCCTGCGCACGGATGATGCCGTACCGCGACGCGATTCCCTGGACCTCCCGCCGGTCACTGACCATTGTGCTGCGTCCCTGCGCTTCCAGGTAAGCCACTTGATCGCCACCAGAGCGGTACAACAAGGTGAACGGCCCGTCCACGCCTGCGTTGTCCTCGCGGTCGAGCGGCATGATCTGAATCTCGACGTTCCGGTACGCGCCGAGCAGCATCAACTGCTCCAGTTGACCACGCATGACCGACCAGCCGCCCAACGGCCGACGCACAACCGCCTCGTCGATGACAAAGCTCACCAGGGGCGCAGGCCTGCGCTCGAAGACATGCTGGCGCGCGAGACGGGCCGCGACCCGCTGCTCCAAAGTCTCCTCGTCCAGCAACGGACGCCACATGCCGAACACCGCCCGCATGTACTCCTCCGTCTGAAGCAGTCCGGGCACCGCCTGTGTCGCGTACACCCATAGCTCAACCGCCTCCCCCTCCAACCGCGCCGCATCCCGGAAGAACGCCGGATACTGCGCCCGAGCCACCTCCTCCTTCATCTCCTGAAGGACCCCGCCCGCGTCCAGCACCTCGTCCGCCTGGTCGATGAACCTCGGCGGCGGCACCCGGCGCCCCTGCTCGTACGCGGCGATGGTGGAGACCGAATACCCCGTCATCGAGCCGAACTCGGGCCGCTCCATGCCCGCCCGCACCCGGAACCGCTTCAACTGCCGTCCGAAGACCCGCAGGACACCGGACCCGGCCTCCGGCTCGGACTGCCGCTCGCCGCCACCGTCGCCGCCACTCGTGGGCGCCTCGTCCACCAGTCCCGTCGGTTCACTCATCCCCGCACCACCTCCCACGGCCAACGCGGCCCCCGCGCCGGCCGTCACGCTCCGTCCCACCGACACCCGCACACCGGTCACTTACAGCGATCCTCCGTGTGCGTGCCGTATCTGGTCACGCTAGGACGGCAACGGCACCGTGAGCCACATGAACAGCCCAATCTCCACCCCACGGGTGGACGCCACCGGTACCGAGGCCGAGACCGCCGGCCCCCGGCACGAGTTCGCGATGGCCTTCACCTCCTCCCCGCGCGGCGCGCGCCTCGCCCGCAGACTCGTCTCCCACCGGCTCGACGCGTGGGGGCACCCGTACGGCGGCCGGGTCAACGACACCCTCACCCTGATCACCGCCGAGCTGGCCGCCAACGCCGTACGGCACGGGCACGTCGCCGGACGGGACTTCCACGTCCGGCTCACCCACGGCACCGACACCGTGCGCGTCGAGGTCACCGACACCCGGACCGAACGCGTCCCCGTCCTCTCCGAAGCGGACCCGCCCGGCGACGCGGAGTCCGGCCGGGGTCTGCTGATCGTCGCCGGGCTGGCCACGCGGTGGGCGGTCACCCCGCGCGAGGGCGCGCCGGGCAAGACGGTCTGGGCGGAACTGCGCCTCGCGTGAGACGTGCGGGACTCGGCCATCGGCCACCGGGTTCACGCCAGCGGCCTTGCAGGCCAGGCACATCGGACCGTGGCTGTCAGTACCGGGCGCCAGTGCCGTTCGCCCGGCAAGGAGCCGGTGAACCCAGGGGGAGCACGAAACCGCCATGCCCGAGAACCACACCGGATACCGGATCTCCGTCGTCGACGAGGACCCGCTGCGCGCCCGCAAGGACGCGCGCGAACTGCTCGCCGCGCTCGCCGTGGCGGATTCCACCGCCAGGCTGGACCTGCCCGCACCCGGCAGCCTGACGGGAGCCTTCGACCAGGGCGGCCCGTCCGCCGAGACCGTCGGGCTGCTGCTGAGCGCCGGTTCGTTCGTCGCCGCCCTCGTGCAGGTGTGGCCGGCGCGGATCCCGCAGCGCACCATCGTGGTCAAGCGGCCCGACGGGGCGGTCCTGCACGTCACCGGCAAGGAGGCCCGCGAGGACGACACGCTGGTCGAGCGGTTCCTCGCGGGCGACGGCGGCAACGGCACGGCGGCGGGCCGAGCGGCGATGACCGACAACGACCGCCACGCGTTACTCGTCGGTGTCTCCACGTACGACAGCGGGGCGTACCAGGACCTCCCGGCCGTGCGGGCCGACCTGCACTACATGCGGGCGGTGCTGGAGAACACCGAGATCGGGATGTACAACGGGTGCGCGGTGGCCGCCGAGCCGACGCGCGCGGAGATGCTGCACGCCGTCCAGCCAGTGGAAGTGACCGTCAGGCCCAAGCCCATACGCCTCCGGGTGCAGCAGCCACGGACAATCCGGCCGGCCCCACCGGCTTGCGCTGATCTCGGCGTCACCTCCCCCGATGGACGTCGGTGAACTTGCCTTTCGAGCAGCCGAGTTGAGACCGACCGGCTCTCCGACGCCTACGTTCTCCCGTTACCCTGAGATCGCGCATTCACCACGAGTACGCAGCTTCTGCGCGGGCCATTGCGGTCTGAGCACATCATGACGAAAGGGGCCATCGACATGGCCGACACGAGTGAGACGGACCTGCCGGACAACTGGGGCCGATGGGGAGCGGACGACGAACTCGGCACCCTCAACCTGATTACCGACGAAGTACGCGCCAGGGCCGCCGCGGAGGCGCGGACCGGCCAGTGGGTGTCACTGGCACAGCCGATCACGCCGAGCGCGATGTTCTTCAGTCCGTTCTTGCCCGAGACGGTCAATGCGTCCCCGGTGCAGCAGATGGTGTCCCACACCGGTGGACCAGTGGCAGCCGATCTTTCGTTGATCTACAACCACCACTTCAAGTCGACACACCTCGACGCGCTCGCGCACTGGTCGACCGACGGCCAGGTCTATCCGGGCCGCCCGAGGGAACAGGTCGTCACCCCCGTCGGCATCACGCACGCATCGACGACTGCTTTCGCCGCCGGAATAGTGACACGCGGGGTCCTGCTCGATCTGGCCGTCGAAGGGCCTCTTCCCCCCGCCTACGCGGTGACGTCACACGACTTGGAACAGGCCGAGAAGCGTCAGGGAGTCGAGGTGGGCTCCGGTGACGCACTCGTGGTCCGACTCGGCTGGACGGGCCGCGGGCCCCAGGACACACCGAGCCCGGGAATCAGCATGGACGCGGTGCGATGGATGCACCGCCGAGGGGTCGCCATCATCGCACCGGACAGGGGTGACGCGCATCCTCCCCTGAACCCGGACGAACCCTCCCCGCTGCACGGGGTAGCGCTGGGCCGGATGGCGATGCCTCTGATCGACGTGCCCCAACTGGACGACCTCGCGGCGTTGTGCGCGCGACTGAAGCGCTACAGCTTCCTGCTCACCGTCGCCCCGCCCCGCATCCACGGCCTGACCGGCGTACCGGTCAACCCCATCGCGATGTTCTGACCGAGCGATCATCAGCGCCCTTCGAGATCCTCGGGCACTCCCGCCCGGGCGGGAGTGCCCGAGCGGCCGGGCATCCGCGAAGGCGGGTGCGTCTCCGGCCTGACCGGCGGTGAGGACGAACACCAGCGGCCGGCACCGGCCGTCGGCCGCGAGGTGGATCTTCGTGGTCAGCCCGCCGCGGGATCGGCCGATGGCGTGGTCGTCCGGCTCTCCGGCCGGGGCCCCTTTTTGCGGGCCCCGGCAGCGTGCTGGTGAGCGCGCACGATGGTGGAGTCCACCGAGACGGCCCAGCTGACGTCTTCGTCCGCGTCGGCCTGGGCCACCAGGGCGGTGAACACCCGCTCCCATGTGCCGTCGACGGCCCACATCCGCAGCCGGTTGTAGACGCCCCGCCAGTTGCCGTATTTCTCCGGCAGGTGCACCCACTGGGTACCGGTCTGGAACTTGAAGGCGATCGCGTCGATCACCTCACGATGGTCCCGCCAGCGGCCACCCCGCTTGGGCGTCCGGTCCGGGAGCAACGGCTCGATCCGCGCCCACTGCGCATCAGTCAACGGCACACTCGGACCAACGACCGGCTGATCCAAACGAAATGGCCTGGCTGCCGAGCCGGCCCGACAGGGACACCCGGTCTCGGCGGACACCGTGGCGGCCGTCGCTCACACCGTCTGCTGATCACTGCGGACGCGGGCGGTTCCCACCCCCGGCATCCCCCCACCAGAGATCAAGCCGGTGAGTCGTCGATCGGCAAGCCCCAACCATCCGCCCTTGGAGGAACCGCACTGCGTCGGCCGAACGGATCGAGCGGAACGCGCCTCCTTCAGTCCATGTAGGAACCCGCCTCGCGAGCCGCACGGTCGGCGTCGCGGTCTCGGATGGCGTCGACGAGAGCGGCGTGGTCCTGGAACTGTTCGGAGCGCAGCGCGCCATCGAAGTGGTCCAGGAGGGAGTCCCGGATCACCTCGCCGAGGTCGGCGTGGAGTCCGGCGAGCACGGTGTTCCGGGACGCGGTGACGACGGCCAGATGGAAGGCCACATCGGCGTTGACGAAGGCGACCCGGTCGCCGGCGGCCCATGCGTCGTGCCTCTGCCGGAGCGCGTGGCCGAGCCGCTCCAGGTCGTCCTCCGTACGGCGTGCGCAGGCGAGACGGGCGGCGCGCACCTCGAGGGCACTGCGGACGTCGGCGACGTCCTCCACCCTGGCCTTGTCGAAGCGGTTGCGCATCATGCCGGCGAGTTCGCTGGTGGCCCGGACGTAGGAGCCGGAGCCGTGGCGGATGTCCAGCAGCCCGGTGTGTGCCAGGGCCCGGATGGCCTCACGCACGGTGTTACGGGCGACGCCGAGCTGTTCGACGAGTTCGGTCTCGGTGGGGATACGGCTGCCGACAGGCCAGGCGCCTGACGTGATCTGTTCGCGAAGCCGGGCGATCACTTGGTCGCCCAGTGCTTGGCGGCGCACGGGATCCATGTTCATGCCGCACACCCTACGACAGACCTAGAGTCATCCCATGACTCTNNAGAGTCATGGGATGACTCTATGATGGGGTCCATGACATTGGATGAGGTCCACGAACGCGCTCCGCGTTCCCCCGCGGCCCCGTTACGCGGAGTACGCCGCATGGCCGTGGTGGCGCTGGTCCTGGCCGCCGTCAACCTGCGGCCCGGGGTCACCAGCCTCGGACCCGTCCTGGAGGAGGTCAGGGACAGTCTCGACATGAGCGGCTCGGTGACCGGGCTCGTGACCTCCGTCCCGGCGGTGTGTTTCGCGGTGGTCGGCTCGACGGCCCCCCTCCTCGCACGGCGCTTCGGCGCGAGCGGCGTCATCGCCGTCGCCGGTGCGGTGCTCGCCGTAGGACTGGCGCTGCGGTCGTTCGCCCTCGATCCGGTGCTGTTCGTCGTCCTGACGGCGCTGTCGCTGGCCGGCATCGCCGTGGCCAACGTGCTGTTGCCGATGGTGGTCAAACAGCGCTTCCCCGACCGGGTCGGCGCGATGACCGGTCTGTATTCCATGGCACTGAACGTCGGCGCCTCGTCCGCGGCGGCACTGACGGTGCCCCTGGCCGAGTCGTTCGGCGGCGACTGGCGGTACGGCCTGGGCGCCTGGTCGGTGCTGGCGGCGCTGGCCGTGCCCCCCTGGCTGTTCCTGGCCCGCCGCCGGACGAAGCCGCCCGCGGGCCACATCGGCGGCACGGCCGGTCCACCGCCGGCCGCCGGCGGCCGGCTCTCACGTGACCCCACGGCCTGGGCACTCACCGTGTACTTCGGCCTTCAGGCGAGTTCCGCCTACATCATCATCGGCTGGCTGCCCCAGATCTTCCGGGACGCGGGGCTGTCCGCCGGTACCGCGGGACTGCTGTTCTCCGTGTCCTCCCTCCTGGGGGTGCCCCTGTCCCTCGCGCTTCCGGCCGCGGCCGGCAGATTGCGTCACCAGAGCGGACTGGCCGCCGGAATCGGCATGTGCGGTTTCGCCGGGTTCGCCGGGCTGTGGTTCGACCCGGCCCTCGCACCCTGGCTCTGGGCGGTCCTCCTGGGCGTCGCCAACTGCTCCTTCCCGCTGGCCCTGACCATGATCGGCATGCGGGGCCGCGACAGCGCCACCGTCGCCCGGCTCTCCGGCTTCGCACAGAGCACCGGCTACGCCCTGTCCATTCCCGGCCCCCTCGTCGTCGGCATCCTCTACGACCGCGCCGACGGGTGGCGGCTGCCCCTCACCTTCGTCCTGCTGCTGACCCTGGTCCAGATCGCGGCCGCCGTGCCCGCCGGCCGCGACCGTCAGATCGGCTGAATCGGACCGGCTCGGCAGAAAAACGCTTCACCGAAATTACCCATCTCCCGCAATTCACCTTTCACTTCCTGTGGAATCCGCAAGGAAATGCCTTGCGGGATGGCGTCCCGCAAGGCGCGGGCGTAGCGCAGGCCGATTCTTCGTGATAATTTCTCGATAAATTTCGCGACGCCCGCCCGGAACTTCCATCATATTTTCGACCGAGTTCCGCAGAAGTTCTGTTCGCATGCACAGAGGCCGCCACCCTCGCCGGCCGACGAGAAGTCCGAAGCACTGCACCAGGAAAGAACGCCGAGTTCGACACGGCGTCTTGTCTCCGAGACGGACGCCGCCCCCCTAAGATGCGGAAAAGGAAGCCCACCTTTCATGAGCGCAGAAACCACACCCTGCTTTCGTCGTGCCGCACTCGGCCTGCCCGGCCTGTTGCGCGAACGGGCACAGGCCGCCCCCGACCGGATCGCCGCGGTCCATGGAGACCAAAGCCTGACCTTCGCCCAGTTGGCGGAGCGCAGTTCCCTGGTGGGAGCACTTCTGCGACGGACCGGAGTGGGCCGGGACAGCCGGGTCGGCGTGTTCATGGAGCCGTCGCTCGACCTGCTGACGGGGATCTGGGGAATCCTGTGGGCCGGCGGCTGCTACGTGCCGCTGTCCCCGGAATACCCGGAGGAGAGGATCGCGTACATGCTGGCGGACGCCGGCGTCGATATCGTCCTCACGCAGGAATTACTTCGGTCGCCCCTTCAGGAGTTAGCTCCGGCCGGCGTCCGTGTGCTTACTCCCGACGCGGCGCAGAAGGCGGCGGAGAAGGACGGCAGCGCGTGGGACCTGCCGGGGCCCGAGGTACGGCCGGGGGATCTCGCCTACGTCATCTACACCTCCGGCAGCACCGGAAATCCGAAGGGTGTGATGGTCGAGCACAGGAGCATCGTGAACCAGATGCGATGGCTGCACGACGAGTACGGTATCGATGAAGACGAAACGGTACTGCAGAAAACCCCCATGAGTTTCGATGCTGCGCAATGGGAAATACTCTCCCCAGCCTGCGGCAGCACGGTGGTGATGGGGGCTCCCGGTATCTACCGCGACCCCGAGGCGATCATCGCCACCGTCCAGCGGCACGGTGTGACCACCCTCCAGTGCGTGCCCACCCTGCTCCAGGCGCTCCTGGACACCGAGAAGTTCCCCGCCTGCCGGTCGCTGCGCCGCATCTTCAGCGGCGGCGAGGCGCTCTCCCGGAGCCTCGCCGCACAGTGCCTGGACACCATGCCCGAGGCCGGCCTGGTCAACCTCTACGGCCCCACCGAGTGCACCGTCAACGCCTCGTCCTTCACGGTGGACCGCGCCGCGCTGGGGGACGGGCCGTTCGTCATGCCGATCGGCACCCCCGTGCACGACACCTCTCTGCACATCCTGGGACCGGACCGCGAGCCGGTCTCCGCCGGAGAGATCGGCGAGCTGTACATCGGCGGGGTGCAGGTGGCCCGCGGCTACCTCGGCCGCCCTGACCTGACCGCCGAGCGGTTCCTGCCCGACCCCTTCTCCGGCGCCCCCGGCGCCCGCCTCTACCGGACCGGAGACCTCGCCCACCTCAACGCCGACGGCACGGTGCAGTTCGTCGGACGCGCCGACAACCAGGTCAAGCTGCGCGGCTACCGGGTCGAACTGGACGAGATACGCCAGACCGTGGAGACGCACGACTGGGTCCGCGCCGCGGCCGTCCTGCTCCGCGACGACGCCGCCACGGGTTTCCAGAACCTCGTCGCGTTCGTCGAGCTCAACCCCAAGGAAGCCGCCCTGATGGACCAGGGCAGCCACGGCTCCCACCATCAGTCCAAGCACAGCCGGCTCCAGGTCAGGGCCCAGCTGGCGCACCCCGGCTGCCGCGACGACGCCGACCTGGCCGACCGGACGGTGGTGGAACTCCCCGGCGCCGAGGCCACGCCCGAGCAGCGGGCCCTCGCCTTCTCCCGCAAGACGTACCGCTTCTACGAGGGCGGCACAGTGACCCGGGACGACATCCTGCACCTGCTCGGACCCCGTCCCCGGCCACAGCCGTCCACCCGGACCTCCGGCATCGTCACCCGCGACGAACTCGGCACGATCCTGCGGAACTTCGGCCACCACCTCAGCGAACAGCGGCTGCTGCCCAAGTACGCCTACGCCTCACCCGGATCCCTGTACGCCACGCAGCTGTACGTCGAGATCGGCGGCGGGCACGACATCCCCGCAGGCCTCTACTACCATCACCCGCTCCGCCACCAGCTGGTGCTCGTCGGCCCCGCCTCCGAGACGGCGGCCTCCCGGGTGCGGGTCCACTTCCTCGGCAAGCACGGCGCCATCGAGCCGGTCTACCGCAACAACATCCGCGAAGTCCTGGAGATCGAGGCGGGCCACATGGTCGGCCTGTTCGAGGAGGTGCTGCCGGCCCACGGCCTGCGCATCGCCGCCGCCGATCACCGGCCCGGTGTCAGGGACCGCCTCGACTGCGCCCGGGAGGACCACTACCTGGGCGGCTTCGACCTGCTTCCGCTGGAGGGGGACGCTCCCGAGCCCACCGGCGCCCTCGACGTCTACGTCCAGGCCCACTCCACCCGGATCGAGGGCCTGCCGCCGGGCACGTACCGGTACACCGGCACCGGCCTCGCCCGGGTCAGCGACGACGTGATCCTCAAGAAGCACGTCATCGCCATCAACCAGCGGGTCTACGAACGCTCCGACTTCGGTGTCAGCCTGGTCGCCACCGGTTCCGCCCCCTGGCGGCACTACCTCGACCTGGGCCGCGGGCTCCAGCGCCTCCAGATGAACGACTTGCGCCTCGGCTTCATGTCCTCGGGCTACAGCTCGAAGTCCGGCAACGACCTGCCGTCGGCCAAGCGGCTGGGCCGGATCCTCGCCGACTGCGGGTTGCCCGCCGGGCCGTCGTACTTCTGCGTCGGTGGGCAGGTCAGCGACGGGCAGTGGCGCGGTGAGGACATGAAGGAGGACGTGGTCCACATGCAGGGGCCCGCCGAGCTGATCAAGGAAGACATGGCCACCCTGCTGCCCCGCTACATGGTGCCCAACCGGATCGTCGTCCTGGACCGGCTGCCCCAGACCGCCAACGGCAAGATCGACCTGAAGGCCCTGCAAGCTGCGCGGGAGACCGAACTGACCGTCGGCGAGCGCGCTTTCGTGGCTCCCCGCACCCCGCTGGAACGTCGGATCCGCGACGTCTGGCAGGCGGTGCTCAAGCGCGATCAGGTCTCCGTCACCGACGACTTCTTCGAGCTGGGCGGCAACTCCCTGCTCGCCGTGGCTCTGGTCAGCCGCCTGAAAGCGGACTTCGGCGGCACGATCCCGCTGCAGATCCTGTTCGAGGCTCCCACCGTGGAGAGGCTCGCCGCGATCGTGGAGGCCGCGTCACCGGAGCCGCCCTCCCGCCTGGTGCCGCTCCAGCCCGAAGGCAGGGGCACCCCGCTGTACTGCTGGCCGGGCCTCGGCGGCTATCCCATGAACCTGCGTCCGCTGGCCGCGGCCCTCGGCACGCAACGGCCCGTCCACGGGGTCCAGGCCCACGGCATCAACGACGGCGAGCGCCCCTACGACGACGTCCGCGCGATGGCTGCCGCCGACATCGAGGCGATCCGCGAGATCCAGCCTCACGGCCCCTACCTGCTGTGCGGTTACTCCTTCGGGGCCCGAGTCGCCTTCGAGGCCGCGCGCCAGCTGGAACAGGCGGGCGAGAAGGTGGAGCAGCTGTTCCTGGTGGCTCCCGGCCAGCCGCGGCTGCGCCCCGAGGACGCCGCCGACGCGACCGGCCGGGCCGACTTCACCGACCGCGCCTTCCTCGCCCTGCTCTTCTCCGTCTTCGCCGGCACGCTCAGCGGCCCGCGATTGGACCGGTGCCTGCGCACCGTCACCGACGAGGACGGCTTCGTCGCGTTCGTCACCGCGTGCTTCCCCGGCCTCGGCGAGGACCTGGTGCGGGCGGTCACCGGCATCGTGCGCCGCACGTACTCCCTGACCTACGAGTTCCACGAGCTGCGCGGACGGCGGCTCGACGCCCCCGTGACCCTCGTCAAGGCCCTCGACGACAACTACTCCTTCATCGAGCACGAGGGCGGGTACTCCGCCCGGCCGCCCGCCGTCCACCAGCTGCGGGCCGGCCACTACGAACTGCTGCGCGAGCCGCACGTGTCCCGGCTCGCCGCCGTCCTGAACGACCGGCTGCCCGCCGGCACCGGTGCGTCCCCCCGTCACAACCAGCCGGCGCAAGCCATGGTCCAGGAGGTCGGAGTGCCCCACATCAACATCAAGCACTTTCCCGTGTCCATCACCGAGGAGAAGGAGCTGGAGCTGGTCGCCGCGGTCACCACGGCCGTACGCAACGCCTTCGGCTGCACCGAGGACGTCGTCTCCGTCGCCCTGGAGCCCGTCGCCCAGGACGCGTGGAACGAGCGGGTCTACCTCCCCGAGATCGTCGCCCGGCAGGAACTGCTGCGCAAGACTCCCCACTACTGACCGCCGCCCGGCTACCGACCGCCGCCCGCACCCGACGAGAAGGACCCTCCCCATGACGATCCCCGCACCCCGGCGCCGTTCGGTGCCCCTGGTGTTCACTGACGAGGTGGCCGCCGCACTCGCCGACGGCGACCCCGTGGTCGCCCTGGAATCGAACGTCATCACCCACGGGCTCCCGTACCCTGACAACGCTGCCACCGCCCGCAAGGTCGAGGAGGCGGTACGGGCCGGCGGCGCCGTGCCCGCCACCATCGGCATCGACGACTGCCGCATCATGATCGGGATGACCGACCGCGACATCGAGCGGTTCGCGGCCACCCCGGGCATTCCCAAGGTCAGCAGCAGGGACCTGGCGGCCGTGCTGGCCTCGGGCGGCACCGGCGCCACCACGGTCGCGTCCTCGCTGGTCGCCGCGGAACTGGCCGGCATCCCGTTCTTCTCCTCCGCCGGCATCGGCGGTGTCCACCGGGGCGCCGAGAGCACCATGGACATCTCCTCCGACCTGATCCAGTTCACCCGCTCCAGGGTGGCGGTGGTCTGTGCCGGCGCGAAGAAGATCCTGGACCTCGGTCTGACCCTGGAGTTCCTGGAAACCCACGGCGTACCCGTCATCGCCCACGGATCCGACGACTTCCCCGCCTTCTACTGCCGCTCCAGCGGGCTGCGCGCCCCCCAGCGCCTGGACGACCCGGCCCTGATCGCCCGTGCCGTGGAGACCCACTGGGCCCTGGGCAACCCCGGTGGCGTCCTCGTCACCAGTCCGACCCTGCCGGAGGACGCCATCGACGAGGAGGACGTCGAGGCGGCCATCGCTGACGCCCTGCGCGGCGCGGCGGCGGACGGGGTCCGGGGCGGCGCCGTCACGAAGTACGTCATGCGTGCGGTGGACCGCGCCACCGAGGGACGTTCCGCACAGGCCAACGCCGCCGTGCTCATCCACACCGCGCAGATCGGCGGCCGGCTCGCGGCCGCCCACGCCCGGCTCAAGCGAGAGGAAGACCAGTGAACACGACCATGGTCCAGACCGTTGCGGCAACGACCTCGGCGGTCCCGTCCGGGGCGCGGGAGACCGCGCCGGCCCGTGTCGCGATGTTCGACCTCGACGGAACCCTCGTCGACTCGCCCCGGGCGATCGTGGAAGCGTTCGCCGCCGCCTTCGAGGCGATGGGCCTCGCGCCCCGGGACCCGGAGGACGTCCGGGCCACCATCGGCCTGCCCCTGGAGCAGGCGTTCGGGAAACTGCTGGGAGTACCGCACGACGACCCCTCGGTCGCCGACGGCGTGGCCCGCTACCAGGAGGCGTTCCGCACCCTCATCCTGCCCCGCGCTCGCTCGCTGGTCTTCCCCGGTGTCCCCGAAGGCCTCGCCGAACTGCGCCGGCGAGGTGTCGTGGTGACGGTGGCGACGAGCAAATTCCATGCCAGCGCCGACGCCCTGCTCACCGCCGCGGGCCTGCGCGACCACATCACCACGCTGGTCGGTGCCGACGACGTCACCCACCCCAAGCCGCACCCCGAGTCGGGGCTGCTGATCCTCGGACGGCTCGGTGCCCGGCCCGAGCACGCCGTGATGGTCGGCGACACCACCCACGACCTGAAGATGGCGGCGGCGGCCGGTCTGGCCTCCGTGGCCGTCACGTACGGGGTGCACGAGCGGTCCGCGCTGGAGGCGGTCTCACCGACGTACGTCGCCGACACGTTCGCCCGGGCCGTGGAGCAGATCCTCACCGTCCTGGCGGCCGACGACGGCCCGGCCGACGCCCGTACCGTCGAGGACCTCCTGGACGACGACACCCACCACATCGAGTTCAACGGCCACCTCACCAACCACGTCAAGCACGCCGTCGTCGCCCTCGCCGGCCTCGGTGTCGACCCCGGCCGGATCAGGGCCTACCACGACAACTACATCGCCTTCACGCCGTACGGCTGCCGCGTCGAGCCGGCCCGGCCCCCTCAGCGCGTGATCGATGACGGCAACTGGCTCGAATTCCTCGGCCGGCGCGAGGACTTCGCCGCGTACTGCGCGTTCTTCGACCGGCGCGAACGGGAACTGGGCATGGCGGGCCTGCTGCGGCACTACGTACCGCGCCTGCTCGCGGGCTGGGCCGGTGCACTTCAGCACGCGACGATCCACTTGGGCTGGGCCCTGGACGCCGGCAACCGCCGCATGACCATCGAGGGCATCGCCTATCTGGCCTTCGCGTACGTCGACTGCCATCCCGAGCGCGCACTGCCCTCGGACGCGCCCGGCACCGACCTGCCCGGGGACTCGCTGCTGAGGATCGCCCGCCACTGGGAGGAGAACCAGCCCCGGCTCGGCGCCTGGGTCGAGGACCTGGTCGACGGCAGGAGCGACGGCATCCACCCGGAACTGCTGCGGTCCGGGCTGCAGTACCGGATCGCCCGCATGCTCGGCGAGGGCCACCCGCTGATGCACGAGACACCCTCCTGGATCACCGCGCAGGATCCCGACACCAGCTGGGACCAGCTCGCCCACCTCGTCACCGTTCTCTACCTGACCGAACCGGGGGACTTCCTCCTCCTTCACCTGGTCACCGCGCTCCACGCGATGCGGCACATCGCGGACGCCCTGCCCGCCGAGGAACGCCGACGAGCGGTCGCGTGTTACTGGACCGGCGTTCTCGGTGTGCTCTTCTCCCGAGGTCACTTCGTCGCCCCCGCGAAGCTGACAGCCATCGACAGCCTCTTCGACGGCGCCCTTGACGACCCGGACGACCCGCGCTGGGCCCGGGAATGGGACTGGCACATCGCACGGGCGGTCGAGGAGGAAGAGGAGCACAACACCAAACTCGTCTATGTGATGCGTGAGTTGTGGCACCGCTCGGGCGGCAGGTCCGTGTACCGCGTCGCAGCGGGCCAGTTCACCACGACCCCGGAACTCCCCGCCACCTTCGAGCACCCTCCGGCCGCCTGAACCGCTGCCCCCCGCCACCTTCGAGCACCCTCCGGCCACCTGAACCGCTGCTCCCCTCCCCCATCCCTCCCGACCGAGGAGCCTCTCATGACCACCACCGTCCAGCCCGGAACCACGAGTGCGCGGCCGGCCGTCACCACGCGTCCTTACCACCACCGCCTCGGCACCAGCGTCCACTTGCTCCCGCAGACCGACCAGTTACGCGCCCTGCACACCGTCGTCCGTGACCGCGACGCCCGCCGCGAGGACTTCGTCTTCTACGCCGGCCGGATCATCCGCCTGCTCACCGAGGCCGCCCTGAACCTCCTGCCCTTCGAGCCGTACGACGTCACCACTCCCATCGGCCGGACCTACCGGGGGCTGCGCTTCGCCGAGAACCTGGTCGGGGTGCCGATCGTGCGTGCCGGGGAAAGCATGGAGGCCGAGCTGCGCGCCGTCGTCCCCGGCATCAGGATCGGCAAGGTCCTCATCCAGCGCGACAGGACGACCAAGCGACCCCACCTGTACTACACGGCGTTCCCGCAGGACATGGCCACACGCCAGGTCCTCCTCCTCGACCCGATGCTGGCGACCGGCGGCACCGCCCTCGCGGCCATCGAGGTTCTGCGTGATCTCGGTGTTCCGGAGGAGAACATCGTCTTCGTCACCTTCATCACCTGCCCCGAGGGCCTCAGCGCCGTGTGCGACCGCTACCCCGGGGTGCGGATCGTGACCTCCGCCATCGAGGAGGGACTCAACGAGAACGCCTTCATGATGCCGGGCATAGGCGACTTCGGGGACCGCTACTTCGGAACGGACCGCTAGTTCCGCGGACCGGGGAGCAGCCGACGGTCTCCCGCTCCTCGGAGACGCGGAAGTGGCGCGGGGCGTGGAAGCCGTGCTCGTGGTGCGGCTCCCGCCCTCCGGGTCCGCTCCGGCTGCGCGCCTGCGGTGGAGCGATGACGTCTGCTCCGGCCGGGGCCGGCTTCCGGACGCGGGAGCCGTTCCGCCCGCCGCACCGTGCACGGCCGTCCGGGCCGGCACACCCCGGCGGCCCGCACCCGTGCAGGACGAGAACGGTTCGGTGGGAGCGGGGGCAACCGGTCCCGCCTCTTCGGGCACTCATCGTGCCCTGCGGCTTCCTGACTCGGCACCCTCGCCGGGTTTAACGTCCGGGAGTGAGCCTCTGGACTTCCCTCGAGCCCGCCTCCACGACCGTGGACCCGGGTGGCAGTGCGACGGTGCGGTTGCGGGTGCGCAACACCGGTGACGTCGTGGACGAGTACCGGTTCGAGCCGGTGGGTGACCTGGCGCCGTGGGCCCGGGTGGAGCCGCAGTCGCTGCGGTTGTATCCGGGGACGACGGGGACGGTGGAGGTCTCGTTCGCCCCGCCGCGCACGCCGGACGTGGTGGCGGGGCCGCATCCGTACGCGGTGCG
>NZ_LIRG01000499.1 GCF_001419695.1 Streptomyces prasinopilosus | reverse complement strand
ACGGCACCCCGCTGCCCGGCACCCCCGCCGCCGGCAAGGAGCCCGGACCGGTCCGGCAGATCGTGCGCCGCGCGGCGCGCGGCGCCTACCGCCACGGCGTCCAGCGGGTGGCCCCGGTGATCCGCCGGATGGGCGAGCTGTGAGCGCCTCCCCTCCGGCCGGCCGCGACCGCCTCCCCTCCCGTCCAGCTCGAGGAGCTGATCCCATGTCCCGACCGCAAGAGGACCAGGACACCCCGGTGCGCCGGGTGCTCGCGGTGATCCCCGCGCGCGGCGGCTCCAAGGGCGTGCCCGCGAAGAACCTCGCCCCGGTCGGCGGCGTGCCCCTGGTGGCCCGCGCCGTCCGCGAGTGCCGCGCCGCACGCCGGGTCACGGACGTCGTGGTCTCCACCGACGACCGGGCCATCGCGGCCGCGGCCCGGCAGGCCGGCGCCGAGGTCGTGATGCGCCCCGCCGCCCTCGCGGGCGACCTCGCCACCTCGGAGGCGGCCGTCCTGCACGCCCTGGACGCCCACGAGGCGCTGCACGGCGAGCGGGTGGACGTCGTCCTGCTGGTCCAGTGCACCAGCCCCTTCCTGACCCGCGAGGACGTCGACGGGGTGGCCGGCGCGGTCGCCGAGCGGGGCGCCGACACGGCCGTGACCGTCGCCCCGTTCCACGGCTTCGTCTGGCGGGACGCGACCGGCGGGGAGCCGGCGGACGGGAGGAGCGGCGGCTTCGGCGTCAACCACGACAAGTCCTTCCGCCCCCGCCGCCAGGACCGCCCCCAGGACCTCCTGGAGACCGGCGCCGCCTACGCCATGGACGCGGCGGGCTTCCGCGAGCACCGGCACCGCTTCTTCGGCCGCACCGACCTCGTGCGCACCGACCCCGCCCGCGTGCTGGAGATCGACGACCCGCACGACCTCGCCCGCGCCCGCGCCCTCGCCCCGCTCTTCGACGCGGGCCGGCCCGGCGCCCTCCCGGCCGCCGGCGACATCGACGCGGTCGTCCTCGACTTCGACGGCACCCAGACCGACGACCGGGTGCTGATCGACTCCGACGGACGGGAGTCCGTCTCCGTGCACCGCGGGGACGGACTCGGCATCGCCGCCCTGCGCAGGTCGGGCCTGAAGATGCTGATCCTGTCCACGGAACGGAACCCGGTCGTCGCCGCCCGCGCACGCAAGCTCAGGATCCCCGTGCTGCACGGCATCGACCGCAAGGACCTCGCCCTGAAGCAGTGGTGCGAGGAACAGGGCATCGCGCCCGAGCGCGTGCTCTACGTCGGCAACGACGTCAACGACCTCCCGTGCTTCGCCCTCGTGGGCTGGCCCGTGGCGGTCGCGAGCGCCCACGACGTCGTACGCGGCGCCGCACGCGCGGTCACCACCGTCCCCGGTGGCGACGGCGCCGTCCGGGAGATCGCCGGCTGGATCCTCGGCCCCTCCCTCGATTCCCTCCCCAAGTAAGGAAGCACCGTCATGAGCACCGTGAACTCCAGCTCCCGCGTCCGCGCCCTCGGCTCCCGCGAGGCCGGCCCCGGCCGCCCGGTGTACGTCACCGGCGAGATCGGCATCAACCACAACGGCGACATCGAGAACGCGTTCAAGCTGATCGACGCCGCCGCCGAGGCCGGCTGCGACGCCGTCAAGTTCCAGAAGCGCACCCCCGAGATCTGCACCCCGCGCGACCAGTGGGACATCGAGCGGGACACCCCCTGGGGCCGGATGACGTACATCGACTACCGCCACCGCGTGGAGTTCGGCGAGGAGGAGTACCGCCAGATCGACGCCTACTGCAGGAAGCGGGGCATCGACTGGTTCGCCTCCCCGTGGGACACCGAGGCCGTCGCCTTCCTGGAGAAGTTCGACGTCCCCGCCCACAAGGTGGCCTCCGCCTCCCTCACGGACGACGAGCTGCTGCGCGCCCTGCGCGCCACCGGCCGCACGATCATCCTCTCCACCGGCATGTCCACCCCGAAGCAGATCCGCCACGCGGTCGAGGTGCTCGGCAGCGACAACATCCTGCTCTGCCACGCGACGTCCACCTACCCGGCGAAGGCCGAGGAGCTGAACCTCCGTGTGATCAACACCCTCCAGCAGGAGTACCCGAACGTCCCGATCGGCTACTCCGGCCACGAGACCGGCCTGCAGACCACCCTCGCCGCCGTCGCCCTCGGCGCCGCCTTCGTCGAGCGCCACATCACCCTCGACCGCGCCATGTGGGGCTCCGACCAGGCCGCGTCCGTCGAGCCGCAGGGCCTCACCCGCCTGGTCCGCGACATCCGCACCATCGAGGAGTCCCTCGGTGACGGCGTCAAGAAGGTCTACGAGTCCGAGCTGGGCCCGATGAAGAAGCTGCGCCGGGTCCCCGGTGCCGTCGCCGAGGCGGAGATCGCCGCGGCCGCCGGCGAACCGCTGAACGTCTGACCCTCCCTCACCCACCCTCCCCTGACGACGGGAACTGTC
>NZ_LIRG01000498.1 GCF_001419695.1 Streptomyces prasinopilosus | reverse complement strand
CCCCCACCGGCCGGCCCGGCCTGCCGGGCCCCCGCCGGACCGGCCGGCGGCACGTCAGAACCCGCCGCCGAAGTCCCCTCCGCCGCCGAAGCCGCCACCACCGAAGTCGCCGCCCCCGAAACCGCCGCCGAAGTCCCCGGGATCGAAGTCGGCACCGGAGACGTCGCCGCCGCCGTACCCGCCGAAGTCGCCGTAGCCGGCGCCGTAGTCGGCCCCGTAGGCGGGGCTCGCCATCATGCTGCCCAGCATGGTGCCGACCAGCAGGCCCGGCAGTACGCCACCGCCGAAGTAGCCGCCGGCCCAGGGGCCGTAGGCCGGGCCCGCCTCCCAGTAGGGGCGCCGCCCGGAGTCGGTGTCGACCTCGCGGACGGCCGGGTCCCGGCCGTCGGCGAGGCGGTCCCGGTCCGCCGCGCAGACCGGGACCTCGCGCACGGCGCCGCCCGGGGGCGTCCAGTGGGCGTCCGCCACCGAGGGGCCGTGGCGCGGGTCGAAGAAGCAGGGCGGACGGCGCTCCGGCAGCGCCCGGCCCTCGCGGCGGGCGGCGAGGACGGCCAGCGCGAAGCGGCCGTCCTCCACGGCCTGGGTGACCCCCCGGACGTCCTCCGGCCGCTCCGCCCCGGCCATCAGCCGCTTGGACAGGTCGTAGGAGTCCAGCGCGCGTTCGTAGTCCGCGCGCATGGCGTCGTCGACGCCGGGCTCGCCGGGGTGGAAGTCGAGCCGGTCGAGTTCCTCGCCGAACGCGGTGATGTCCTCGTCGACCACGACCCGCAGCTTCTCCAGCGCGGCCCGCTGCTCCTCCTCGTGGCGCCTGCGGTTGCGGCGGACCACGGCGTAGGCGCCCGCGCCGCCCACCGCCACCACCGTGCCGACGGCGATCAGACCGCCGACCGGCACCTCGCCGCCGCCCTCGTTCCAGGAGGCCGGCGCCGAGCCGTCGATGCTGCGCAGGGCGTCGTCGACGAAGTCGTTCAGCTGGGCCTTGGCGTCGCCCGCGCCCTGCGCGGCCGTGACCAGGTTCCCCACACCCTGGCGGCTCAGGACGCTGCCGTCGGCGCGCGCGTCGAACGCGTCGCCGAGACGGATGCCGTACAGGCCGGTGATCCCGGTCTCGGTGCGCAGGTTCCGGAAGAGGTCCTGCGTGGGGTACCCGGCCGGGAGGACCGCGACGAAGACGGGCTTGTCCGCGTCCTCGATCTTGTCCGCGAGGGCCTCGGCGTCCGACGCGGACAGGATGCCGGTCGCCTCGGGGTCGACGTAGACGGGACTCTCGCGCAGCGCCCGGGCCACGGTCGAGAGGTCGGTGGCCGCGTGCGCGCCCGGCGCACCGGCCATCAGGACCGCCAGGGCGGCGGCCACCGGCACGATCAGCAGGCGTACGAGGGTACGCGTCAGCGCGTCCTTCATATGTTCGAAGCTACCCGAACCGGGGCGCAAACGGGCATCCGGCCCGGCACGGGTTTCCCGGGCGGCACGCGCGGCTCACGCGTCGCCACGGGTCGCCCCCGCCGGGCCGGCCCGGCCGGGTCAGGCCGCCGGTGCGACTCCGGCCCGCAGCAGACCGTACGTGTACGCGTCCTCCAGGGCCTGCCAGGAGGCGGCGATGACGTTGTCCGCGACGCCCACCGTCGACCACTCCCCCGTGCCGTCGGACGTGGAGATCAGGACCCGGGTGGTGGACTGCGTGCCGTGCTTGCCCTCGAGGATGCGGACCTTGTAGTCGACGAGCTCCAGCTTGGCGAGCTGCGGGTAGATCCGCTCCAGGGCGACGCGCAGGGACCGGTCCAGGGCGTTGACCGGGCCGTTGCCCTCGGCCGTGGCGACGATCCGCTCGCCCTTGGCCCAGAGCTTGACCGTGGCCTCGTTGGCGTGGGTGCCGTCGGGGCGGTCCTCGGCGATCGCGCGCCAGGACTCGACGTCGAAGTACTTCAGGGGCCCGCCCTCGGCCTCCGCGCGCAGCAGGAGTTCGAAGCTCGCGTCGGCGGCCTCGTACGTGTAGCCCTTGAGCTCGCGTTCCTTGACCCGTTCCACGACCCGGCCGACCAGTTCGCGGTCGCCGCCGAGGTCGATGCCGAGTTCCTTGCCCTTGAGCTCGATGGAGGCGCGGCCGGCCATGTCGGACACCAGCATCCGCATGGTGTTGCCGACCTGCTCGGGGTCGATGTGCTGGTACAGGTCCGGGTCGACCTTGATCGCGGAGGCGTGCAGGCCGGCCTTGTGGGCGAAGGCGGAGACGCCGACGTAGGGCTGGTGGGTGGAGGGGGTCAGGTTGACCACCTCGGCGATGGCGTGCGAGACGCGCGTCATGTCCCGCAGCCGGCCCTCGGGCAGGACCCGCTTGGCGTACTTGAGCTCGAGGGCGGCCACCACCGGGAAGAGGTTGGCGTTGCCGACGCGCTCGCCGTAGCCGTTGGCCGTGCACTGCACGTGGGTCGCGCCCGCGTCGACGGCGGCGAGGGTGTTGGCCACCGCGCAGCCGGTGTCGTCCTGGGCGTGGATGCCGAGCCGGGCGCCGGTGTCGGCGAGCACCGTGGCGACGACGGCCTGGATCTGGGCGGGGAGCATGCCGCCGTTGGTGTCGCACAGGACGACGACGTCGGCGCCGGCCTCCCGGGCGGCGCGGACGACGGACTTGGCGTACTCGGGGTTGGCGCGGTAGCCGTCGAAGAAGTGCTCGCAGTCGACGAAGACCCGGCGGCCCTCGGCCTTGAGGAAGGCCACGGTGTCGCGGACCATCGCCAGGTTCTCGTCCAGGGTGGTGCGCAGGGCGAGCTCGACATGGCGGTCGTGGGACTTGGCGACCAGCGTGATGACCTGTGCGCCGGATGCGAGGAGGGCCCTGACCTGCGGGTCCTCCGCGGCGGTCGTGCCCGCGCGGCGGGTGGCGCCGAAGGCGACCAGCTGGGCGTGGCGGAAGTCGATCTCCTGCTGGGCACGGGCGAAGAACTCGGTGTCCCGCGGGTTCGCGCCGGGCCAGCCGCCTTCGATGAAGCCCACGCCGAAGTCGTCCAGGTGCCGTGCGATGGCCAGCTTGTCGGCGACGGTGAGGTTGATGCCCTCCCGCTGGGCGCCGTCGCGCAGGGTGGTGTCGAAGACGTGGAACGAGTCGTCGGGCTCGCTGGTTGCGGTCATGGTCTGAAGGCTCCTGAGGTCGGATCTCGGTCTACCGGAATGACCGGTTCCACCGTCCCTCCATGGTCCCTCGCGCCGGGTTCCCGGCTGGAGGTGGGCCGGGAAACAGAAAAACCCCTCGCGGGTGCGAGAGGTCTGCGCGCGGGTCGAGGACGACGGTGTCCGCCCGTACGGTGTCGTACGTGCGGTCACTGCGGACCGGCGCGCCTGCTGCCAATAATCGTGGCGAACGAGAGCACGGGGGAAGTGTGGCACACAGCGGTGCCGCGATCACCGTCCGTCTCAGGATGCGGGCGTGAGGTGTCCGGTCCGCCCGGGTCCGGAGCCCGGCCCGTGCCGATCCGGAGCCCTGTGCGCGGCGGCCGGGGGGCCTGGGCCGGGTGACCTGAGGGTGCGGACCGCGGCGACCGGAGCGTCCGACCGGGGTGATCGGGGGTCCTGGCCTCCGGCGGCCGGGGGCACGCGAACGCCCGGCCCCCGCGGGTGTCCGCGGGGGCCGGGCGCGTGATGGCCGGGGCCGGGCGCTCAGCCCAGCGGGTGCATCCAGCCGTGCTTGTCCTCGGCCGTGCCGCGCTGGATGTCGAGCAGGGCCCGGCGCAGGCGCAGGGTGACCTCGCCGGGCTCGCCGCCGCTCTGCCGCCACTCGCCGCCGGCCCGCTTGACGGTGCCGACGGGGGTGATGACGGCCGCGGTCCCGCAGGCGAAGACCTCGGTGAGGGTGCCGTTCTCGGTGTCGCGCTGCCACTGCTCGAGCGAGACCCGCTCCTCGACGGCCTCGTAGCCGAGGTCGCGGGCGACGCTCAGCAGGGAGTCACGGGTGACGCCCTCCAGGATGGAGCCGGTGAGGGCCGGGGTGACGATCCTGTCTCCGTAGACGAAGTACAGGTTCATGCCGCCGAGTTCCTCGACCCAGGTGTGCTCCACGGCGTCGAGGTAGCAGACCTGGTCGCAGCCCGCGGCCGCGGCCTCGGCCTGGGCGAGCAGCGAGGCGGCGTAGTTGCCGCCCGTCTTGGCGTCGCCCATGCCGCCGGGGACGGCACGGACGCGGTCCTCGGAGACCCAGATGGAGACCGGCTTCACGCCACCGGGGAAGTAGGCGCCGGCCGGGGAGGCGATCACCAGGAACAGGTACTCGTTGGCGGGCTTGACGCCCAGTCCGACCTCGGTGGCGATCATGAAGGGGCGCAGGTAGAGGGATTCCTCGCCGCCGTGCGCCGGAACCCAGGCCTTGTCCTGCCCGACCAGCGCGTCGCACGCCTCGAGGAACGTCTCGACCGGCAGCTCGGGCATCGCGAGGCGGCGGGCGGAGCGCTGGAACCGCTCGGCGTTCTTCTCCGGCCGGAAGGTGGCGACGGATCCGTCGGGCCGACGGTAGGCCTTCAGTCCCTCGAAGATCTCCTGCGCGTAGTGCAGGACGTGGGTCGCCGGGTCGAGGGGGATCGGAGCGTACGGGACGAGCTGACCGTCGTGCCAGCCCCGACCCTCGGTCCACTTGATCGTCACCATGTGGTCGGTGAAGTGGCGGCCGAATCCCGGATTGGCCAGGATCGCCTCCCGCTCACTGTCCGAGAGCGGGTGGGCGGAGGGCTTGAGCTCGATCGTGGGCGTCGTCATGAGTGGTTGTCCTTCACCGGTTGTAGTGACGGGCCGCGCTCACGCCCGTACGGCCGGTGGCCAGTGCTGGGACGTCCGAGCATTCCCTCATTCCGCGGCTCCGCGTTCGATTATCGCCCGGAGGCGGCGGCGGAGGGAACACAGGTGGCTGCGGCCCGGTGGTCGGGGGTGGCACCCGGCGGGACGTGACGAAGCCGCCGGGCGGTGAGCGACCGGCGGCTTCGTGTGGTGTCGAGTGAGCGCGCCCGGTCAGCCGGCTACGCGTACGGCGAGCGCGTCGCCGATCTCGGAGGTGCTGCGCGCGGGCCGGCCGGTGGGGGTACCTCCCGTGCCCTTAAGGCTACGGGGGAGCTCCGCGAGGTCGGCGGAGACGGCGTCCTCGATGCGGGCGGCCTCGGCGTCGTGGCCGAGGTGGCGCAGCAGGAGGGCGACGGACAGGACCGTGGCGGTGGGGTCGGCCTTGCCCTGGCCCGCGATGTCCGGTGCCGAGCCGTGCACGGGCTCGAACATGGACGGGAACGCGCCGGACGGGTTGATGTTCCCGCTGGCGGCGACGCCGATGCCGCCGGAGACGGCCGCGGCGAGGTCGGTGATGATGTCGCCGAAGAGGTTGTCGGTGACGATCACGTCGAAGCGGGCCGGGTCGGTGACGAGGTAGATCGTCGCGGCGTCGACGTGGATGTAGTCGGTGGTGACCTCGGGGAACTCCTCGGCCACCCGGTTGAAGACGTTCGTCCACAGGTGGCCGGCGAAGGTCAGCACGTTGTTCTTGTGGACCAGCGTGAGCTTCTTGCGGGGGCGGGCCTGGGCGCGGGCGAAGGCGTCGCGGACGACGCGTTCCACGCCGAACGCCGTGTTCACCGAGACCTCGGTGGCGACCTCGTGCTCGGTGCCCTTGCGGATGGTGCCGCCGTTGCCGGTGTAGGGGCCCTCGGTGCCCTCGCGGACGACGACGAAGTCGATCTCGGGCTGTCCCGCGAGCGGCGTGGCCACGCCCGTCAGGAGCTTCGACGGCCGCAGGTTCACGTGGTGGTCGAAGGCGAAGCGGAGCTTCAGCAGGAAGCCCCGCTCCAGGACGCCGGAGGGGACGCTCGGGTCGCCGATGGCGCCGAGCAGGATGGCGTCGTGCCGCTTCAGCGCGTCGAGGTCGGCGTCGGTGAGG
>NZ_LIRG01000497.1 GCF_001419695.1 Streptomyces prasinopilosus | reverse complement strand
CCCGTGCTCCGAGCGCCCGCCGCGCCACGCCCGTCAGCCCGCCGGCCTCGGGCGCCGCCGGCCTCGGCACCGGCACCGGCGGCACCCGGCCCGCCCGCCACGCCGCCAGCCCCGTGGTGGCGCCGATGAACAGCACCGCCCCCACGGGCACCGCGAACAGCGCCACGGTGTGCCCCGGCAGCCCCTGCCACACGCCCACCGCGTCCCCGAGCCGCCCCGGTATCCCGCTGCCCAGCGCCTCGGTCAGCGCGGCGGCGGCCACCGCGCCCAGCAGGGCGTAGCCGAGGTGCTGGAGCAGGAAGACGCGCACGACCTGCCCCGGGGTGAAGCCGATCGCCTTGAGGACGGAGATGTCCCGCAGGTGCCCCCGGATCCGGGTGCTGATCGCCCCGTGCACCGCGAACCCGGCGGCGGCCAGCGCGCCGAGCCCGAACAGGCCCAGGACCTGGCCGAGCAGCCGGTTGTCGCCCTGCGCCTCGGCCCGCGCCTGCTGCCAGGTGGAGACCTCCCCGATGGCACCGGCCCCCAGCACGGTCACCGCCCGCTGCACCACGTACCCGGTGTCGTCCGGGTCGGCCAGCCGCAGCCCGGCCACCTGGCCGTCGGGGCCGTCCACGGCCGACGGCAGGGCCCACACCAGACCGGGCCGCTCCCCCGGGCGGTAGCGCGGCTCGGCGCTGTCGGCGACGCCCACCACGGTCAGGGTCCGTGCGGTGCCGGGCAGGGTGAGGGTGTCGCCGGGCGAGGCGAGCAGGGCGCGGGCGAGGCTGCTCTCCAGGACCACGCCGTCGGGCACGGCGGGGTCCAGCCAGTGCCCGGAGGTGATCAGCGGGCGGCCGGTCCCGGGCCGGCCGACGGTGCCGCGCAGTTCGGCGGCGGCCCGGCTGCCGCGGGAGGCGAGGGTGACGGCGGCCGTGGGGAAGGGGCCGGCGACGGCCTCCACGCCGTCCAGGCCCGCCAGCTTCGAGGCGTCGGCGAAGGCCGTGGTGTGCAGCGTGACGTGCGCGCCGCGGACCTGGGCGAAGGTCCGCTGCCAGGGGTTGGTCGCGTACCCGAACAGGGCCGTGGCCAGCAGCAGGGACGCGACGACACCCGCGGTGGCCAGGACCAGGAACAGCGCCTCACCGCGGTGCGCGCGCAGATCGGAATGCGCCCAGCGCAAGCTCGCTCGCACCCGCGTCAGCCCCTTCGCCGGCGCCGCACGCCCGCACCGTCGTACATCCGCATGTCAGTCCCTGAGCTCCAGCACCCCGGAGAGGCCGCGGCCGCGCGGCGGCGCTCCGTCGAGTTCCGCGTCGTCGGCGATCCGCCCGTCGAAGAAGCTGATCACCCGGTCCGCGGCGCTCGCCAGCCGGGCGTCGTGCGTGACCAGCAGGATCGTCTGCCCGCGCCGGTGGAAGCGGGACAGCAGCCGCATCACCTCGCGGGTGCCCCTGCTGTCCAGGCTGCCGGCGGGCTCGTCGGCCAGGAGCAGCGGCGGGTGGTTGACCAGGGCGCGGGCCAGCGCGACGCGCTGCTGCTCACCGCCGGACAGCTCGCCCGGCATGCTCCGCTCCTTGCCCGTCAGGCCCAGCTCGGCCAGCAGCTCCTCCCGCTCGGCGCGGGCCCTGCGCGCCGGGGTCCCGGCGAGCAGCGCCGGCAGCTCGACGTTGTCGGCGACCGACAGGTTCGAGACGAGGTTGAAGAACTGGAAGACGATCCCGATGTGCTTCCTGCGCTCCACCGCCCAGCGCGCCTCGCTGTAGGCGTCGGTGCGCTCGCCGTCCAGCCAGATGCTGCCGGAGTCGGGCCGCTGGAGCCCGCCGAGCAGATGCAGCAGGGTCGACTTGCCGGCGCCGGACGGGCCGGTGACCGCCACGAACTCGCCGCGCGCCACCCGCAGGTCGACCCCGCGCACCGCGTGCGCCGGGGCCCCCTCGCCGTGGTGCGTCTTGACCAGGCCCTCGGCGCGCAGCACGGGAGCGGGACCCTCGCTCATTCCAGCTCCTCCAGCTCTTCCTGGCACCGTTCCAGCCAGTCGAGGTCGGCCTGCAGGTGCAGCATCGCGCCCTCGATCAGCAGCTGGGCGACGCGGTTGTCCCGGTCTTCGGCGGCGGCCAGCCTCGACAGCTGCCGCATGGTGTTGAGGTACTGGCGCCGCTGGCGGTTGATCAGGGCGATCCGGTCGGCGAGGCCGGTCTGCGGGGCGAGGGCCAGCTTCATGAAGAACTCGTCCCGCACCCGCGGCTCGTCCGCGGTCTCCTCGAACCAGGCGCGCAGCGCCTCCCGCCCGGTGTCGGTGAGGTGGTAGACCTTCTTGTTGGGCCGGCCGGACTGCTCGACGTCCTCGCCCTCGATCAGCCCCGACTTCTCGAGGCGGCCCAGGGTGACGTAGATCTGGCCGATGTTCGGCTGAGGGTACGCGGAGCCCAGCAGTTGCTCAAGGTCCTGCTTCAGCTCGTAGCCGTGGGCCGGGCCGCGGGCGAGCAGGGCCAGCAGGGACTGCCGCACTCGTGCTCTCCTCCCCGCGTCCTTCGAGCCAGGTGCGGCGCGCCCGGTTCCGTCTCCCGCGCGCCTCACACGATGTGCCGCACGCCCTAGTATCGCCGATACCTAACAGGTATACATGGCCACTGACCCCGGCAAGGGTGCCGGGTGCGGGTGCACAGGGAGGAACCTATGCGGTGGATCCATGCCGCCGGTAGGGGCTTCCTCGTCCTGCTGCTGCTCCTGGCCGTGGGCACGGTCTCCGGGGCGCGGGCCGACCAGGCCGTTCCCGGCGACGGGCGCGGCCCGCTCACCCTGGCCACCGCGGGGGACCTCACCGGCTACCTCGGCCCCCTGCTCGACGGCTGGAACCGCGCCCACCCCGGCGAGGAGGTCACGCTCGTCGAACTGCCCGACTCGGCCGACGAGACCCGCGCGCAGATGATCACGGACCTGCGCGGCGCCGGCCGCGGCCGCTTCGACGTCCTCAACATCGACGTCAGCTGGACCTCGGAGTTCGCCGCCGGCGGCTGGATCCGCCCGCTGCCGCGCGACCGCTTCCCGCTGGACACCTTCCTGCCGGGCGTCGTGGACACCGCGACCTACGACGGCCAGCTGTACGCCGTCCCGTACGTGACCAACGCCGGGCTGCTCCTGTACCGCGCCGACGTGCTCGAGGCCGAGGGGGTGGCGCCGCCGCGCACCTGGGCCGACCTGGAGCGGGCCGCGAAGACCCTCGCCCCGGCGCACGGACTCGACGGCTACGCCGGCCAGTTCCTGCCCTACGAGGGCCTGACCGTCAACGCGGCCGAGGCCGTCTACTCGGCGGGCGGCACCATCCTGGGCGACGAGGGCGAACGCGTCACCGTCGACTCCCGGGCGGCCCGCGAGGGGATCGGGTTCCTCGCCCGCGGTGTCCGCGAGGGCTGGATCCCGCAGGAGGCGCTGACCTACAAGGAGGAGGAGTCCAAGCAGGCCTTCCAGGACGGCAGGCTGCTCTTCCTGCGCAACTGGCCCTACGCCTACGTCGCCGCGTCCGCCGAGGACTCCGCGGTCGCCGGGAAGGTCGGCGCCGTGCCCCTGCCGGGACCGGACGGGCCGGGCACCAGCGTCCTGGGCGGCTCCAACCTCGCCGTCGCCGCCCACGCGCGGCACCCCGACTCCGCCGCGCGGCTGATCGCCTACCTCACCGGCGAACCGGTCCAGCGCCAGGTGCTCACGCGCGGCGCCCTGCCGCCCGTACGGGCCGCGCTGTACGACGACCCCCACATGGTCCGGCGGTTCCCGTACCTGCCCACGCTGCGCGAGAGCGTGCTCGCCGCCGCCCCGCGCCCCAAGAGCCCCCGCTACGACCAGGTGAGCCTGGTCGTGCAGGCGGTGGTGCGGGACGCGATGACGGGGCGGCAGACACCGGAGTCGGCGGTGCGGCGGCTGGCGCGCGAACTCGCCGCCGTCTCCGCGCGCTGACCGCACCGCCCGCGGACCACGGAGCGCGCTCCGCGGGTGGCGGGGCCGGTCCCGGCACTCCGGGCCCGCGCCCACCCGACCCCCGGTTCCCTCACCCGGACGGCCATTCCTAGTTACCTGTTAGGTAACGCGGATGTCTCAACAGTGTCCGCAATGCCCCGATAAAGGGAGATTCGACCGTGGAAACCCCCGGGGATCCCGCACTCGTTCATTGACACCTCCACGACATGACTACCTAACATGCATGCATAACGGCGAGGACGCCGTCGGCCCGGGAGCCCCGGGTCTCCGCACGCACAGACAGGTCGACGTGGTGAGTCCCAAGCACATCGACACCCACCGCTGGTGGCGCGACGCAGTGATCTACCAGGTGTACGTCCGCAGCTTCCTGGACAGCACCGGTGACGGAATCGGCGATCTCGCCGGGGTCAGGGCGGGCCTGCCCTACCTGAAGAAGCTGGGCGTGGACGGGATCTGGCTGAGCCCCTTCTACCCCTCACCGCAGCACGACCACGGCTACGACGTGGCCGACTACCGCGACGTCGACCCGGTCTTCGGCGACCTCGCCGAGTTCGACCTGCTGGTCGGCGCCGCCCGGCGGCTCGACGTCAAGGTGTTGCTGGACGTCGTCCCCAACCACTGCTCCAGCGAGCACCCCTGGTTCCGCGAGGCGCTCGCCGCGGCCCCCGGCAGCCCGCAGCGCGCCCGCTTCCACTTCGCCGACGGCCGCGGCCCCGACGGCGCCGAGCCGCCCAACAACTGGCACGCCATGTTCGGCGGCCCCGCCTGGAGCCGCGTCACCGAACCGGACGGCCGGCCCGGCCAGTGGTACCTGCACATGTTCACGCCCGAACAGCCGGACTGGAACTGGCGCAACCCCGAGATCGCCGCCGACTTCGACCGCACCCTGCGCTTCTGGCTGGACCGGGGCGTCGACGGCTTCCGCATCGACGTCGCCGCCGGGCTCTTCAAGCACCCGGAACTGCCCGACTCCCCGGACCCGGAGGCCGACGCCCGCACCCGCGACTCGGTCAACCCGCTGGCCTGGAACCAGCCCGAGGTGCACGACGTGTGGCGGCACTGGCGCGCGGTGTGCGAGGAGTACACCGCCCGCGACGGCCGCGAACGGCTCCTGGTCGGCGAGGTCTCCGTGCCGACCGCCCGCGAGCACGCCCGCTACGTCCGCCCCGACGAACTCCACCAGGCCTTCTTCTTCGACCTGCTCGGCGCCCCCTGGGACGCCGACGCCTTCCGCAAGGTCATCTCCGAGGCCATGCAGGACATCGCCGGCACCGGATCGACCGTCACCTGGGTCCTCAACAACCACGACCAGGTCCGCACCGTCACCCGCTACGGCGAACCCACCCCCGAAGGAAGCGGTCTCGGCCCCGCCCGCGCCCGCGCCGCCGCACTGCTGATGCTGGCGCTGCCCGGCGCCGCCTACGTCTACCAGGGCGAGGAACTGGGCCTGCCCGAGGTCGTCGACCTCCCCGACGACGTGCTCACCGACCCGATCTTCCGCCGCACCGGCAGCCG
>NZ_LIRG01000496.1 GCF_001419695.1 Streptomyces prasinopilosus | reverse complement strand
CGAGAGCGCCTTCGTGCTCGGCGAGTTCTACCGCCGCCGGGGACGCGGGAGCGGCGTGCCGCGGTTCGTCCACGGTGATGCCGTAGTCGGTGGCCAGCCCCTCGAGTCCGCTGCTGTAGCCCTGTCCGACCGCGCGGAACTTCCACGCGCCCTGGCGGCGGTAGAACTCGCCGAGCACGAAGGCGCTCTCGCTGGTCGCGCCCGCGCTGTCGAAGCGGGCCGCGACGGTGCCCCGCGCGGCGTCCTTGACCTCGATGTACAGGCCCGGGATCCGGCCGAAGGAGCCGCTGTCGGAGGAGGCCGCGAGGATCACCGTCTCGATGCCGGGCTCCACGCGTGCGAGGTCGACGAGGAGGGTGTCGGTGACCTGTCCGCCGGCGTTCCGCTTGCCTTCGTGCCGGACGGCTCCGGAGGAGTGGGCGGGCTGGTTGTAGAAGACGAAGTCGCCGTCGGAGCGGACCTTGCCGCCGGCCAGCAGGAGCGCGGAGGCGTCCGCGTCGGGGACTCCGGGGCCGGTGCGCCACCCCAGTTCCACCCGGAGTGCCGTGGTCGGCACCGGCGTGTTCGCTCCCTTGAGCATGGACATGTCCGCCCCCCTCACGTGTCACTTCGCCGGGCGGGGCCCGGCATGCGTCGCGCTCCGTCCGCACAACCTAGTACCCGTGCGCGGGAACTCCCACGGGGCGTGCGCGGAGGGGCCGGTCACCCCGGCCAACCTGGCTGGAACTCGGCTTTTACCAGCCGGTCATCAGGATGTACAGCCGTTTCATCCAACTTCGCCCGGATTAGCTGTCCCAGGGCGCGTCGGGCCCGGAAAACAACCCTCTTATCGGTCTCCCCAACCAGCACATCGTGGGCTTAACTTATGGCCATGACCTCCCCCCGCTCCACTTATGGCGGCGGCTACTACTCCGCCTCCTTCCCGGACACCCCGATCTACGACTCCCTCGTGGCCGAGCGGGGCACCCCGCAGATCGCCCCGATCCGGGTCCCCTCCGCCTACGACGTGCCGAGCAGTCATCTGCCCGCGCTCCCGTCGGCGTTGCCCGCGCTCCCCGCGGCCCCCTCCCAGCCCGCCTACGGTTATCCGCAGGCGCAGCAGCCGGCCCCGCTCCAGCAGGCGCACGCGCCGTACATCCCGCAGCAGGCCACCACTCCGTACATCCCGCAGCAGGCCACCGCTCCGCGCGGTTACCCCGGGCCCCAGCCGCAGCAGCCGCGGCCGGCCGCCGCCGGTGCGGGGTACGAGGCGATGCGCCCCGCGGCCCCGCGCCCGGCGCCGGCTCCCTACCAGGACCCGTACAACAACCAGCAGTACCGCGGATACTGAGCGGTACCCGGCACCCGCCGGATACCGGTCCGTTCCGGGCGGTGCGCCCCGGGACCCGAACCGTCCCGTGGACCGCCGGCCCGGAGCCGCGGCCCCGGGGCCGTCGTCGCCGTCCGGCACGATGCCCCCATGGGAAACCCGCTGCTGCACTCGATTCACGTACATCCGGTGAAGGCCTTCCGGAGCCTGCCCCTCCGGGAGGTCGCCGTGGAGCCCTGGGGACCGGCCGGAGACCGGCGCTGGATGCTGATCGACGACGGGGGGAGGGTCGTCACGCAGCGGAGGCACCCGCGCCTGGCACTGGCCGCCGCCGAGCCGCTGCCCGGCGGCGGTCTGCGGCTGTCCGCACCCGGCAGGGAACCGGTGACCGTGGCCGTGCCCGCACCGGGCGGCCGCACCGAGCGGGCGGAGGTCTTCCGCGACAGGATCGACGTGGTGCCGGCCGAGGACGACGCCGTGCACGCCTGGTGCAGCGCCTTCCTCGGCGCCGGCGTACGTCTGGTGCACCTGGACGATCCCGCCACGCGCCGGCCGGTCGATCCCGAGTTCGCGCTGCCGGGTGAGACGGTCAGCCTCGCCGACGGCTACCCCCTGCTGCTCACCACGACCGCGTCCCTCGACGCCCTCAACGCCCTGGTCGCCGGGGGCGGTCACGCGGACGAGGGCCCCCTCCCCATGAACCGCTTCCGGCCGAACCTGGTCGTCGGGGGCACCGCCGCCTGGGCCGAGGACACCTGGTCGCGCATCACGGTCGGCGAGGTCGCCTTCCGCGTCGCCAAGCCCAGCGGCCGGTGCGTGGTGACGACCACCGACCAGCGCACCGCCGAGCGCGGCCGGGAACCCCTGCATGCGCTCGGCAGGCACCGCAGGTTCGGCGACCGGCTGGTGTTCGGGCAGAACCTGGTGCCCCTGGCGCCCGGTACGGTCCGGGTCGGCGATCCGGTCACGGTCCTCGCCTGACGGACGCGGCGCGGACCCGCCCGCCGGACGGACCCGCCGCGGCCGGCGGTCCGCCACCGGTGCGCCGGCCCGGACCGGGTACGAGGCGCGACGGGACCCGGCCGGGGCGGGACCGGCCGGCGCCGGAAGCCGGCCGCCTTCCGCCTCTGGTCAATCCGGCGGCCGTGCGCACGCTACGGTGGTCCGGCCGAAGGAATCGACGAGAAACCCGCGTACGACGAGGTGGGGGCACAGCTACGCCATGGCACAGGGCACGGTCCAGGTGACGCACACCGGCACATCGCGGTGGCGGCGCCGCACAGGTGAGTACGCGTCGCTCGCCGCCGCCCTGGAGGCCGCGGCGGAGGGCGACGTCCTCACCATCGCCCCGGGCACCTACCGGGAGAATCTCGTCGTGGAGCGGGCGGTGACCCTGCGCGGCCCCGAGGGCTCGCCCGGCTCGGTGCGCATCGCGCCCCTGGACGGGGTTCCGCTGACCGTGCGCGCCTCGGCCGTGGTCCAGGACCTGCACGTGGAGGGGCAGGACGCGGCGGCGCCCGCCCTGCTGGTCGAGGACGGCACCCCGGAGCTGCGGGACATACGGGTGGTCACCCGGTCCGCGACCGGCATCGAGGTGCGCGGCGGCGGCCGGCCGACGGTCCGCCGCTGCACGGTCGACAATCCGGCGGGGATCGGCATAGCCGTGCTCGACGGCGGGGGCGGGGTGTTCGAGGAGTGCGAGGTCGTCGCCGCGGGGCAGGCGGGCGTCGCGGTGCGCGGGGGCGCCCGTCCCCGCCTGGAGCGCTGCCGCGTGCACCACGCCGCGGGCTCGGGCCTGACCGCGACCGGGGAGGACTCGGCGCTCGAGGCCGTGGGCTGCGAGGTCTACGAGGTACGGGGCAGCGGTGTCCAGGTGACCGGCCGGGCGACCGCGCACCTCACCGACTGCGACGTGCACCGCACCACCGGCGACGGGGTCACCCTCGACACCGACGCGGTGCTGACGCTGGCCGACTGCCGTATCCACGACATCCCGGAGAACGCGGTCGACCTGCGCTCCCGCTCCGTGCTCACCATGACCCGCACCACCGTGCGGCAGTTCGGCCGCAACGGCCTGTCGGTGTGGGACCCGGGCACCCGAGCGGACGCCAACCAGTGCGAGATCTTCGACAGCACCGGCGACTATCCGGCGGTGTGGGTGAGCGACGGCGCCACCGTCGTCCTGGACTCCTGCCGGGTGCACGACGTGCCGGACGCCCTGTTCGTCCTCGACCGCGGTTCCCGCGCGGACGTGGTCGACAGCGACCTGTCGCAGGTGCGCAACACCGCCGTGTCGGTGAGTGACGGCGCCACCGCCCAGCTCGACGACTGCCGGATCCGGGAGGCGGCCACGGGCGCCTGGTTCCGGGACCACGGCAGCGGCGGCACCCTCAACAACTGCACCCTGGACGGGACGCAGACCGGCGTGATCGTCACCAAGGGCGCCGACCCGACCGTGGAACGCTGCACCGTCGAGTCCCCCGCCGAGGCCGGGGTCTACGTCTCGGCCGGCGGTCGCGGCAGCTTCCTCGACTGCCGGGTCACGGGCAGCGGCGGCTACGGCTTCCACGTGATAGACGGCAGCCGGACGACGCTGCGCAAGTGCCGCACGGAACGCTGCGCGCGCGGCGGGTACGAGTTCGCCGAGAGCGGCACGGCTCCCGGCACGGGGGGTCCGGTGGTGGAGGACTGCACCAGCGACGAGAGCGGCGGTCTCGCGCCGCCGGCGGCCCCGGAGCCGGCCGTGCAGACCACGGGGCACTCCCCGGGCCTGCTCGGTCCCGCCCCCGGGCGGACGCCGCCCGCACCGGTGTCCGAGCCGGAGCAGGAACCGCGCCCGTCGAGGACCGTGCTCGGCGAACTCGACGCGCTGGTGGGACTGGAGAGCGTCAAGCGGGAGGTGCGGGCCCTCACCGACATGATCGAGGTGGGCCGGCGCCGGCAGCGGGCGGGGCTGAAGGCCGCGTCCGTCAAGCGCCACCTGGTCTTCACGGGGTCCCCGGGCACCGGCAAGACCACGGTCGCGCGGCTGTACGGCGAGATCCTCGCCTCCCTCGGCGTGCTGGAGAAGGGGCACCTGGTCGAGGTCTCGCGCGTCGATCTGGTCGGCGAGCACATCGGCTCGACGGCGATCCGCACCCAGGAGGCCTTCGAGAGGGCGCGCGGCGGCGTGCTGTTCATCGACGAGGCGTACGCGCTCTCCCCCGAGGACTCCGGGCGTGACTTCGGCAAGGAGGCCATCGACACGCTCGTGAAGCTGATGGAGGACCACCGGGACGCGGTCGTGGTGATCGTCGCGGGGTACACGGCCGAGATGGAGCGGTTCCTGTCCGTCAACCCGGGTGTGGCGTCCCGTTTCTCACGGACGATCACCTTCGGCGACTACGGGGCCGGTGAGCTGCTGCGGATCGTGGAGCAGCAGGCCGAGGAGCACGAGTACCGGCTGGCGCCGGGTGCCTCGGAGGGTCTGCTGGAGTACTTCACGCAGCTGCCCAAGGGTCCCGCCTTCGGCAACGGCCGTACGGCGCGGCAGACCTTCGAGGCGATGGTGGAGCGGCACGCGAGCCGGGTCGCCCAGCTGCCGGAGCCGAGCACGGACGACCTGACCCTCCTGTTCGCCGACGACCTCCCCGAACTGCCCTGAGCCGGACTGCCTCGCCCCGGGAGGCCCGCACGCGTCGCGGCTCGCCCCTCACCCGGCGGACGGCCGCGTGCCGGTGCGGGCGCCGTCGCCGGGGTCCTCCGTGCGGCGCGGTGCCGGGACGCCCGGCCGCAGCCGGGCGAGCAGCCGCCGGCGTTCCTCGGCGAAGGCCGGGTCCGCCTGGTAGTCGGAATGGCCGAGGATCGGCGCGGGCAGGGGATGGCTCTCGGTGCGGCCGTACGCCAGCGGGTCCTTGAGCGCGGGACGGTCCACCTCCGGGCCGCGGTCGCCGGACAGCCCCACCGGGCCGCCGATGGGGTCGGTGCGGCGGTGGAGGTTGCGCCAGCAGTCGACGTCCCGGTGCAGCGCGCCGAGCGCGTCCGGCCCGAAGTGGGCGGGGAACCAGCGGCCGTACAGCCGCTCCAGCGGGGATCCGTAGGTGAGCAGGGCGACGCGCCCGCGGGCGGACGGGGTGAGCTGCCAGGCCGCGGCGGCGGCGAGGACACTGCCCTGGGAGTGGCCGGAGAGCACCAGGCGTCCGCCGGTGGCCCGGGTCCAGGTCTCGATCCGCCAGGTCAGGTCGGGCACCGCGCGTTCGGCGTAGCAGGGCGGGGCGAAGGGGTGGGCGGCGCGCGGCCAGAAGGTGCCGACGTCCCACAGGATGCCGATCGTGCGCCGCGCGGAGGCGTCCTTGTAGGCGCGCCGGCCCCAGGTGACGAACAGCACGAAGCCGAGTCCGATCAGCCAGGAGCCCAGGGCCTGCGACGTCTCGGCGGCGCCGTGGACGACGGCGTGGGTTCCCCGGGCCGCCTCGCCCGGCGTGCGGTCGGTGGTCAGCGCGCCGACGAGGGCGCCCGCGCCCAGCAGCAGGGTCGCGGCGGAGGTGAGGGCGACGATGCGGGGTCCCCGGTCGGTGAGGGAGGCCATGGCGCGGGCGTTGGCGATCCGCCGGGTGCGGGCGGGGTCGCCGGTTTCGTCCGGGAACTCGCGCGCCACGGCGGCCTGCTCGTCGCGGGCGATGAGCCAGGCCCGCCGGGCCAGCCAGCAGCAGAGTCCGAGGAACAGAACGAGCAGCGGCGGGATCACGGCCGCCTGCCAGGTCAGGACCACCGGCGGTCCGGGGATCGACGCCCCGGTGCCGTCCAGCCAGTCGGAGACGCGCTGGGCCACACCGCCGGACATCACGCCGCCCAGTGCGCAGGCCAGCATCATGACGGCCGGTCCGGCCAGGCCCCGCATGGCGGCGCGCCGGTCGGGGGCGCTGCGGTACAGGGCGTGGGCGACGCCGGCGAGGACGATCACGAGCAGGCCCTGGACGAGGGAGAGCGCGCCGAAGGTCATGTCGCCGGGCAGCCGTCCCGCCGATTCCCAGCCGGGGCGCCGCCACCCGGCGTACACCAGGCAGAGGGCGAGCAGGAGGAGCGCGGCCAGGGGCAGCAGGCGCAGCAGGCGGGTGTCGAGGACGTCGTCCGGGCGGCGGTCGGTGCGGCCCCGGCGGCAGACCGCCCACACCACGACGGCCCCGGCGGCGAACAGGGCCGCCTGTACGAGGAGGCCGAGGAGGGCCAGTGCCTCGGAGCCGCCCGGTGCGCGGTCGTGCCGGGCGGCCGCGTGGGCGACCGCGAAGGCGACGGTGAGCAGTCCGGCGGCGGTGTGCGCGGCGCGGAGCCGGGCGACCAGGCGGCGGCCGTACCAGAACCCGGGCCGGCTCATGGCGGTGGGGCCACCGTCCTCGGGCTCGTGGGCCATCGGCTGCTGGGACTCGTACGCGCTCCAGGTGCGCAGGGACAGGTACCACAGCAGCCCGGTCAGGGCGGCGGGCACCAGGGCGGCGAGGCCGAGCCGGCGTCCCGGCTCGCTCCACCAGCCGTCGCCCGACGCCTCGGGCGACAGGAAGCCGAGCCAGGAGTGCCGGTCGGCGCACGCCCGCGTGCCCGCGCACTGCCAGGCCGCCAGGTCGAGGGCGACCTCGCACGCCGCCGCGACGAGCAGCACCGTCAGGCTCAGTGCCGCCAGTCGCACCAGCAGTCCGTACAGCCGGACGAGGCGCCCGCGGTCCCGGGCCGCGGGGCGCATCCAGTGGGCCAGGTTGACGACCATGAAGGGCAGCAGCAGCAGCCAGAGGGCGCGGGTGCCGTTGCCGGAGGTGAGGTTGCACCAGACGTAGGCCTCGGGGACCGGCTCGTCCCGGTGGGCGGCGGGCAGGTGCTCCGCCCGGACGTCGTCGGCGCGCCGGAACACGGCGGCGACGTCGTCACCGGCGATCCGCACGGTGTGCGGATCGCCCAGCATGTCCTGCGGGGTGGCGCCGCCCACCCCGTGGACCAGGAGTTCCAGGGCCGTCCCCGGGTCCCTCGGCCGTTCGGCGGGGGCGCCCCCGGTCCCGGCCGGCCCGGTCCGCCCGGCCGGTCTGTCCTCTTCCGGATGTTCCACCGCTTCGCACTTCCCCCGTGACGCGCCGTCGGATCCGTCCGTGCGGGCAACAGGATCTCCGCTGCCGGGGCGGCCGGCACCCCTTCTCACGGAATCCCCCCGATCCGGGCGCCGAACGGACAACCCCCGGGACAACAATGACATGCCCACGCTGAAGACCGGGAACACCGCCCTCGCCGCGGCATGCGAGGATGGGGCGCCTGCGCACCGGCGACGGGAGGAGGGTGCCCGTCGGACCGGGTGCGCGGGGCGTGTCGGACGGCTTGGCGGCGAAAGGAACCGGAGCGTACGTGAGCGAGAATCAGAACCTCCTCGCGGAGCAGCGGCGCGCCCTGATCCTCGACGAGGTCCGGCGCCGCGGCGGAGTCCGGGTCAACGAACTGACCCGCAAGCTCGGCGTGTCGGACATGACCGTCCGCCGCGACCTCGACGCCCTCGCCCGGCAGGGCGTGCTGGAGAAGGTGCACGGCGGCGCGGTTCCGCTGGTCGAGGCCAGCACCCACGAGCCCGGCTTCGAGGCCAAGTCCGGTCTGGAGCTGAGCGCGAAGGACGACATCGCGCGAGCGGCGGCCGAACTGGTCCCGCCGGGCGCGGCGATCGCCCTCTCGGGCGGTACGACCACGTACGCGCTGGCCGGCCGGCTGCTCGACGTGCCCGACCTCACCGTGGTCACCAACTCGGTGCGGGTGGCGGACGTCTTCCACGCGGCGCAGCGCACCTCGGATCCCCGTCAGGGCGCGGCCACGGTCGTCCTGACCGGCGGTGTGCGCACTCCGTCCGACTCGCTGGTGGGGCCGGTGGCCGACCAGGCGATCGCGATGCTCCACTTCGACCTGCTGTTCCTCGGGGTGCACGGGATATCGGTCGAGGCCGGGCTGTCGACGCCGAACCTCGCCGAGGCCGAGACGAACCGGCGTCTGGTGCAGTCGGCGCGCCGGGTGGTCGTGGTCGCCGACCACACCAAGTGGGGAACGGTGGGGCTGAGTTCGTTCGCCTCCCTGGACCAGGTGGACACGCTGGTGACGGACTCCGGACTGCCGGCCGGGGCCCGCGACGAGATCTCCGAGCACCTGCCGCGGCTGGTCGTGGCGGGCGAGCCCGACGATCCGGCGGAGCCTTCGGACGTCTGAACGGCTCCGGACGCCGGCTCCGGTCCCGGAACCGGGCTTCCGCACCGGAACCGGGCTTCGGCCCCGGCTTCCCGCCCCCCGGC
>NZ_LIRG01000495.1 GCF_001419695.1 Streptomyces prasinopilosus | reverse complement strand
TCTTCGAGGGGGCCGGCGCCGGGGGGACCGTCCTGGGCAGGCCCGGCTCCGACGCGGCCGGGCGCCGCGGGAGCGGGCCCGGCGGGCGGGGGCCAGTGCGGGCAGAGGGCCTTGATGGCGCCGAGGTCCGTCGGTTCGTCGTCCGCCAGCCCCCCGGGCAGGTCGGCGAGCTCGTCCAGGAGGTCCCCGGCCAGCAGCCGCAGGTAGCGGGACGCCGGCCGCGGGGAGGCGCCCGCCCGGGGCGGGGCCTCGGAACCGCCCGCCGCGCGCCACCGGGCCGCGACGGCGGCGACGGCCGCGGGCGCCCGGCCGTCCTGGGCGGCCTGACGCAGCTCGTGCCCGATCAGGTCCTCGGGCTGGACCCAGGTCAGCCGGAGCATTCCGGGCCTCCCAGCTCGGCGAACGCCCTCTCGTGCGAGCGGCGCCGGGACACGTCGCGGGCGAAGACCTCGCGGGCCACCTCCGTCAGCGCGGCCGCGGGCTCCAGCAGGTCGAGACGGCTGGCCTCCGCCACCGTCTTCGCCCAGTCCTCGGGGACCGGCGAACCGAGGGCGCCCGTCACGGCACCGGCCATGGTGGCGATGGAGTCGCAGTCCCGGCCGTAGTTCACCGCGCCCAGCACCGCGTGCCGGAAGTCGCCGCCGGAGACCACCACCATGCCCAGCGCGACCGGGAGTTCCTCGATCGCGTGCAGCCGCGACGGACGGCGGGCACCCAGCGAGGGGGCACGGTAGTCGGGGCCCACGGTGTCGTACGGGGCCACCGCCTCCCGCAGCGGGCGCAGCGCGGACTCGAAGTCCGTGTGGCGGGACGCCGCTTCGCAGACCTCCTCGATCGCCGCCCGGGTGCCGTCCTTCGCCAGGGACAGGCAGGCGGCGACGACCGAGTCCGGTGTCGCCCCCGGCGCGCACGCCGCCGCCACGGCCGCGGCGAGGACGCCGGCCGCCTCCCGGCCGTACGACGACTGGTGGGCCCCCGCGACGTCCAGCGCCTCGGCGTAGGCGCCCGCCGGATGGGCGGCGTTGACCAGGCCGACCGGGGCCGTGTACATCGCGGCACCGCAGTTGACGATGTTGCCGACGCCCGCCTCGCGCGGGTCGACGTGGCCGTAGTGGATCCGGGCCACCAGCCACTTCTCCGCGAGGAAGACCCGCTGCAGCAGGAGCGCCTCCGCCTCCAGCTCCGGGATCCAGCGCGGGTGCGTCATCAGGTCCGGGACCAGGTGGTCGGCGACGGCGTGGGCGTCCAGGTGGTCCCGGACCCGCGCGTACACCCGCACCAGTGCGTGCGTCATGAGGGTGTCGTCGGTGACGTGGCCGTCGCCCTTGTGGTACGGGGCGATCGGCCGGGCGGTGCGCCAGTCGTCGCCGTTCCAGGGGCCGACGACGCCGTGGACGCGGCCGCCGTGGCGTTCGAGGATCTGCTCGGGGGAGTACCCCTCGACGGGGCCGCCGAGCGCGTCGCCGACGGCGGCCCCCACCAGGGCGCCGGTGATCCGCTCGTCGAGGGAGGCACCCCCGGCCCGCTTTTCGTGTTCTTTGAGCGTCATGCCCGAATCATCCTCCGTACGGAGGCGGTTGTGCGGCTTCCAGGAGCCCGGCGAGTTCCACCAGGTCGGTGCCGGTGAGCCGGGGGAGGGTGCAGCCGGACAGGACGCGGCAGCTCTCCCGCCAGGACGCCGGGATCGCCGCGCCGCCGCCGAGCGCGCCGGTCAGCGCGCCGACGAGGGCGGGGGCCGAGTCCGCGACCCGGGACAGGCAGGCCGCCGCGGGCACCGCCTCCACCATCCGGCCGCGCGCGGCGACGGCCAGCGCGAGGGCCACGGGGACGGTCTCGGCGGCGGCGACGCCGTAGCTGTAGACGTGGTCGACGATCTGGTGTTCCAGGGGTGGTACGAGGGCGAAGGCGCCCTCGGCGTCCGCGGCGAGCCGCAGCGCGTGCCGGGCGTTGCGGCCGATCTCCGTCTCCTCGGGCAGCTCGGCCACCGCGGCCGCCACGCACGCCCCGACGTCCGCGCCGGCCAGCGCGAGGGCGACGGCGGCGGCCATCGCGCGGGCGCCGTGCACCCCGTCGCCGTCCTGGGTGTAGCGGGCGTCGAACTCGGCGAGCGAGGCGGCGCCCCCGGGGTCGCCGGGGTGGGCCACGGCCAGGACGCAGGCCCGCACGCAGGCCGCGTCGTCGAAGTAGTGCGGGTTGTCGTGGCCGGTGGCGGGCGGGCGCAGACCGGTGGCGAGGTTGCCGAGCCCGGCCCGTACGGAGATGCGCGCCCGCAGGGGCAGGACCGCCGACTCGATCTCGGGCGCGCGTTCCGCGGCCGCGGCGACCTCGCCGGCCGCGGCGCTCCAGGTGAGATCGATGGCGGCCCGGGTGCGGCGTTCGCGGCTCAGGTCGCCGAGCGCGCCGTCGTCGCCGGCCCGCAGGACCGCCTCGGCGGCGAACACCGCCCACTCGGCGTCGTCGGAGGGGCCCAGGCGCAGGGGCTCCGGGGACTGGTTGAGGGCGATGGGCACGGGGAGGGTGGTGGTCGCGTTCTGCTCGGCGAAGGTGTCCAGTTCCCGGGTGAGGCGCCGGGTCCACTCGGGCATCCGGGCGGCGCGGTGGCGTGCCGCGGGCCAGCCGGCGGCGTCTCCGGCGGCGAGTCCGAGGAGGAGGCCCTCGATGCGGGGCGCCTGCGGCGGCGGGGCGAG
>NZ_LIRG01000494.1 GCF_001419695.1 Streptomyces prasinopilosus | reverse complement strand
CGGCCCAGCTCGTGCCGGAGGGCTCCGGCACGAGCTGGGCCGGCGGGCCGCGTACGCGGCGGAGGTGCGGCGCGGTCTGGCCGAACGGAGTGCGCTGCGGCTGGCGGGCCGGCTGCTGGTGGTCGTCGACGCCCACGGCGAGCCGGCCGCCGAACTCCCCCGCCCGGACGCGGCCGTCGGGCTGGCGGACATGGGGATCACCGTCGTGCACCTCCTCCGGGAGCAGATCCACGAGCCGGACGAGGTGAGCGTGCGCCTCACCGTCCGGGGCGAGCGGGTGGTCGTCGAGGACCTGCGCCGTTCCTCCACCGAGGACCTGCGCCGTTCCTCCGCCGCCGAGGGCGCCGTCGACCCGGTCACCGCGGCCGGGGCGGAGGGCGTCGCCCGGCTGCTGGCCCCGCTGCGGCTGTCGCCGGAGTCCGTCGCCGAGGGCAGTCCCGTCACCGGTCCGGTCGACTTCCCCGCGCTCCTCGGCATCGCCGACCCCGCTGCCCTCGATCTGCCCGCCCTGTGGAAGCCCCGGAGCGAACGCGACTTCCTGCGCGTGCCCATCGGCCTGACGGACCGCCACAAGCCGGTCCTGCTGGACCTGAAGGAGTCCTCCCAGCTCGGCATGGGCCCGCACGGCCTGTGCGTGGGCGCGACCGGCTCCGGCAAGAGCGAGCTGCTGCGCACCCTCGTCCTCGCCCTGGTCGCCACCCACTCCCCGGAGGACCTGGCGCTCGTCCTGGTCGACTACAAGGGCGGCGCCACCTTCGCCCCCTTCGCCGACCTCCCGCACACCGCCGGAATGATCACCAACCTGGAGAACCGGGCGGGGCTCGTCGAACGCGTCCACACCAGCCTCGCCGGTGAGGTCAAGCGCCGCCAGCAGGTCCTCAAGGACGCCGGCAACGTCGCCGACATCGGCCACTACGCGGTGCTGCGCGCGACGGAGAGACCGGACCTCGAACCGCTCCCGCACCTGTTCGTCGTCATCGACGAGTTCGGCGAACTCCTCACCGCGAAGCCGGACTTCATCGACCTGTTCCTGTCGATCGGGCGCATCGGCCGCTCCATCGGCGTCCACCTGCTGCTGTCCAGCCAGCGCATCGAGGGCGGCAGGCTCAAGGGCCTGGACACCTACCTGTCGTACCGGCTGGGGCTGCGGACCTTCTCCGCCGACGAGTCCCGCACCGTCCTCGACACCACCGACGCCTTCCACCTGCCGCCGCTGCCCGGCTTCGGCTACCTGAAGGTCGACACCTCCACCTACGAGCGGTTCAAGGCCGGGTACGTCTCCGGCGCCCACCGCGGCCCGGCGGCGCGCGAACGGCGCGACGAGGAACCGCTCGCCCTGCCCTACCCGGCGTACAACACGGCGGGGCGTACGGAGGAACCGGAAGAGGAGCCCGCCGCCACCCGGCGGGAGACCGGCCCGACCGTCCTGTCCCTCATGGTCGGCCGGTTCACCGGCGCCGCGCCCGCGGTGCGCCGGATCTGGCTGCCGCCGCTGCCGGACGCCGTCAGCCTGGACGCGGCCGCGGGACCGGTCCGGGTCTCCGAACGCGGGCTGCACCTGGCGCGCGCCGCGGGCGGGATGCGGGTGCCGCTCGGCGTGCTCGACGACCCGGCCCGGCAGTGGCAGGGCCGGTGGGAGCTGGACCTGACCGCGGCCGGCGGCCACGCGGCCGTGATCGGCGGCCCCCAGTCCGGCAAGACCACGCTGCTGCGGACCCTCGTGCTGTCCCTGGCGGCCACCCACACGCCGCGCGACGTCGCCGTGTACGGCCTGGACCTGGTCGGCGGCGGCCTGTCGGCGCTGGCCGCGCTGCCGCACGTCGGCGGGATCGCCGGGCGGGCCGACCGTGAGCGCGCGGCCCGTACGGTCGCCGAGGTGCGCGCCATGCTCGACGAGCGCGAGACGCTCTTCCGCGAGCACGGCATCGACTCCGTCGACCAGCTGCGCCGGCTCCGCGCCCAGGGCGGGCTGCCGCGGCTCGGCTCCACCGACGTCGTCCTCGTCGTCGACGGGTTCGGCGCGCTGCGCGACGACTTCGCCGACCTCGACGAGCCGGTCGCCGACCTGCTGAAGCGGGGCGGCGGCTACGGCATCCACGTGGTGGCGGGCATGCTGCGCTGGAACGACGTCCGCATCGCCACCCAGTCCCTGTTCGGCACCCGCGTCGAACTGCGCCTGAACGACCCCGCCGACTCCTCCGTCGACCGCAAGCTCTCCGCGACCCTCCCGCCGGACGCGCCCGGCCGGGTCCTCACCGACGGCAAGCTGTTCGCGCAGACCGCCCTGCCCCGCCTCGACGGCTCGCCCGCCACCGGCGACCTGGGCCCGGCCCTGGACGAGGCGGTGCGCACCGTCCGCGCCACCTGGCACGGCGAGCCCGCCGCCCCGGTGCGGGTGCTGCCGGCCCGGCTGCCGGCGACCCGGCTGCCCTCACCGGCCGCCGAACCGCGGCGGATCCCCCTCGGCCTCGACCAGGACGCCCTCGCCCCCGTGCTGCTCGACCTCTTCGGCGGCGACCAGCACCTGCTGGTCCTCGGCGACAACGAGTGCGGCAAGACGAACCTGCTGAAGCTGGTCGTCGCCGGGCTCGTCGAGCGGTACTCCGACGACGAGCTGGTCTTCGGCGTCTTCGACCCGCGCCGCGGCCTGCGCGGCGTCGTCCCGGAGCCGTACCGGGGCGGGTACGCCCACAACGCCGCGCTCGCCGCCGCCCTCTCCACGGGCATCGCCGCCGAACTGCACAAGCGGCTGCCGGAGACCGCCGACCCGGACGCGCCCGAGACCGGCGAGCCCGCCTTCCGGGGCCCGCGGATCGTCATCCTCGCCGACGACTACGACATCCTCACCACCGCCGGGCAGCAGCCCCTCGCGCCCTTCCTGCCGTACGTCTCCTCCGCGCAGGACATCGGCCTGCACTTCGTCCTGGCGCGCCGTACCGCGGGAGCCTCCCGCGCCCTGTACGAGCCGCTGCTGACCACCCTGCGCGAGACGGGCAGCACCGCCCTGGTGATGGACGGCGACCGCACCGAGGGGCAGCTCTTCCCCGGCCTGTACGCCTCCGCGCAGCCGCCCGGCCGCGGCACCCTGGTCCGCCGCGGCCGCCGCCACCAGCTCGTCCAGACCGCGCTGGCCGGAACCGGGGAGGAGGGGGAGTCGTGACCAAGGACGTCATCGCCCTCACCCCGACGATGCCGGACACCTGGGCCCTGCTGGCCGGCCTGTACGCGGCCGGGCCCGAGGCGGGCGTGACCGCGGGGTCCCAGGGCGCCGTGCTGCGGCTGTGCGCCCCGGACGGCAGGCCCCTGGTGTCCGTGGAGGCCCCGCTGCTGGTCCAGGTGCCCGGGGAGGCCGAACGGCTGCTCGGGCGGGACGTGCCCGTGCCGTTCTGGTGGACCGAGATCCGCGCCTCCGGCGCCGTGCCCGGGGCCGAACGGCTGGCGGGATCGGTGTGCGGGCGGCTCGCCCTGCTGCTGGGCGGCAGCACCTGGCCCGAGGCGGCGGCGGGCACCGAGGTCGTGGACGTCGGCGCCGCCGTCGCGCCGGACGACGGGCAGCCGGTCGTGGACGTCCTCACCGACAGCACGTCCGTCGTCCTGGCCGACCGGCCCGTCCTGGCCCTGACCACCTGGCTGTCCGACGTCCTGCGCGGCACCTCGGAGTCGGGCCGGGCCCTGCAGATCGTCACCCCGCCGCACGTCCGGCTCAGCGCCCCGGCCCGCGCCACCCTCCTCCAGGTGCCCCACCGCTGGGTCGTCCAGGACCCGGTACAGGGCTACTACGACGGGCTGTCCGGGGCGGTGCTGCGCTGGCGGGACGGCACGTTTGCGCCCGCGCTCGGGGCGGACGGCACCGCCTCCGTCGCCGAGGCGTTCGGCCGGACGTCCCCGTCGGACGACCGGCAGCTCGTCGTGGCGTTCCGCACGACGCTCCCCGCCCACGAGGACACCGTGCTGGGCGAAGCCCTCGAGACGGCCTGGCGCGCGCTCACCGGCTCGGCCCCGGCCGGCTGGGGCACCGCGGAACCCGTCAACCTGCCCTGGTCGCCACGCCGGCTGACCGGCCTGGCCCGCGACCGGGCCCCCGAACCCACCCACCTGCTCGTGACGGGGCACCCCGGCCGGCCCGCGCTGGCGTGGATCCGGGTGCGGCGCACGACCGCCGGGATCGAGCAGGACATGACGCTCACCCTCGGGTACGGGCGGGACGAGGAACCGCCCCTGGAGGCGATCACGCCCCTCGCCGAAACCCTCGTCGCCGACCACGGCCTGACGACGATGCTGGCCTCACTGCGGCGGGCCCCCCGCGACCTCACGACGGCACCCGTGCTCCAGGCACCGGCCGTGCCGGTCGCCTTCACCCTGGGGGCGCGCGACGTGCGGGGCATCGGCCTCACCCACGCCCGCCGCCCGCCCGTCGCGGTACGGCCCGTCGCCCTGGGGCCCGCCTCCGCACCGGCCCTGCACTACCCGCTGGGGAACGGGTCGGACGCCGGCGCCCTCGGCGAGCTGCACCGCCTGGCGGCGCACCTGCGGGCCGGTGTGCCGGGGACGGGAGCCGGGGCGAGGGCCTGACTCCGGCCTCCGCCCCGGCGGCGCCCCGGCGGGACCCGGGGGCCGGGTCCCGGGGACCCGGGGCACAGGGCACGGATCACGGGGACCGGGCACCCCGGGGCACGGGGTCCCGGGGTGCCGCTCGTCCCTCCCCCGTCACGGCCGGACGTTC
>NZ_LIRG01000493.1 GCF_001419695.1 Streptomyces prasinopilosus | reverse complement strand
GTGCGGGTCCCCCGCGATCACCGCCCGCCCGGTCACCGTCCGCTCCCCGGCGTCTACCAGCAGATCCACCTGTCCTGTCCGGAGTTCGACGTCGTGGGCATCGCCGTGCCCGGCGTCCCCGGCATCGCCCACTTCGGCCACACCGGCTCGGTCGCCTGGGCGATCACCAACGCCATGGCCGACTACCAGGACCTGTACCGGGAGCGGTTGCGCCGCACGGGCGCGGGCGTGGAGGCGCTCGGCCCGGACGGCGTCTGGCACCGGGCCGCCCGGCACACCGAGACCGTCGAGGTCGCCGGCGAGGACCCGGTCGAGGTCGAGGTGATCGAGACCGACCGGGGGCCGGTGGTCATCGGCGGCCCCGAGGGCCTGGAGGACGGCGTGTCCGAGCCCGGCGCGCCCCCGGTCGCCGTCGCCCTGCGCTACCCGCCCCGCGTCACCGGCGACCTGGGCTTCGGCGCCCTGCTGCCGCTGCTGCGGGCCCGCCGGGTCGCCGACGTGGACCGGGCCCTCGACCTGTGGGCCGAGCCGGTCAACGTGGTCCAGGCCGCCGACACCGAGGGCGGCACGCTGCACCGGGTGGCCGGCCGGGTGCCGGTACGGGCCGAGGCCAACCGGATCGCTCCGGTGCCCGCGTGGGAGCCCGGCCACGACTGGCGGGGGTGGCACGAGTCGCCGCGCGCCGGCCTGACCGACGGCGTCGCCGTGATGGCGAACCAGCGCGGACCGGCGGCCCCCCTCGGCGTCGAGTTCGCCGCGCCGCACCGCGCCGACCGCATCACCGCGCTGCTCGCGGGCCGGGAACGCTGGTCGGCCGCCGACATGCCCGCCCTCCACACGGACACCCGCCTCGCCTCCGCCGCCGCCCTGCTGGACCACGTCGCCGCCCTCGACGGGCTGACCGGACCGGCGGCCGGCCTGCGCGACCGGCTGCTGGACTGGGACCGGCACATGGACGCGGACAGCACCGGCGCGGCCCTGTACGCGGCGGTGCGCGGCGCGCTCGTACGGCAGCTCGCGCGGCACCCCGCGTTCGCCCGGCTGACCGTGCCCCCGGCCGTCCCGGAGGTGTTCCGGCCCTGGCTCGCGCTGACCCCCCGGATCGGCTACGCGCTCGAACACCTCCTGACCGCGAAGGAGTTGTACGGCATCGACCGCCCGGCGGCGGTGCGCGCGGCGCTGGAGGAGGTGGCCGCCCGGCCGCCGGCGGGCACCTGGGGCGACACCCACCGGCTGGCGCCCTGGCGGGCCCTGCCGCCCGCGACGCCGTACGACGAACCCGCGCTGTCCGGCGACCACGACTGCGTGCTGTGCACCTCCTCGGTGCCCGGCCTCACCGACCTCGCGGCGCGCGGTCCGGCCGCCCGGTACGTCTGGGACCTGGCCCGGCGCGAGGACAGCCGCTGGGTGGTGCCGCTCGGCGCCTCGGGCGTCCCGGGTTCGCCCCACCACCGCGACCAGCTGCCGCTGTGGCTCGCGGGGGACCTGGTCCCGGTCGTCACCGACTGGGACGCCCTCCGCAGGGAGGACGTGGTCCATGACGTGGTCCGGGGCCGGGACGCCCGGGAAGGCACCGGTGCGTTCGACGAGACCGACGAGATCGACAAGACCGGTGAGACCGACAAGACCGGCGAGGCCGGTGGGAGCGACGGGCTCCGGGAGTCCGCCGGGCTCCACGAGGTTCAGGAGGAGACCGATGTCTGACCCGTACGCGCCCCGTGAGGCCGTGCACGAGCACGTGGCCGACGGCCTCGGCTCCGTACGCGTGCTGCCGCTCGACCCGGCGGCGGACGCGGCCGTCCTGCACCGCTGGGTGAGCGGTGAACGCGCCTCCTTCTGGGGCATGAACGGCCTCACCGAGGAGCAGGTGGCCGGGATCTACGCCCACATGGACACGCTCGAGACCCATCACGCGTACCTCGTCGTCAAGGACGGCGAGCCGGTCGCGCTGCTCCAGACGTACGAGCCGGAGGCCGACCGGGTCGGTGACTGCTATCCCGTCGAGCCCGGTGACATCGGCGTCCACCTGCTGCTCGCTCCGGCAGGTCCTCAGGGGGCCCGCCCCGGGTGGACCGGCGCGCTGCTGGCGGTCATGGTCGAGTTCGTCCTGCTGGGCCTGGACCGCGGGCGCGTGGTGGTCGACCCGGACGTGGCCAACGCGAAGGCGATCGCCCGTTTCCTGCGACAGGGTTTCACGGCGGGCCCCGAGGTCGTCCTGCCCGAGATCGTCCTGCCGGACGTGTACCTGCCGGAGAAGAAGGCCCAACTCGCCTTTCTCACACGGGAGGCCGCCTTCGGGCGCAGGTGACGCGGGCCGGACGGCGGATCGTCGTCCCGCGGGCCGGTGAGCATTCCGGCTCCGGGTGGGGTACGGACGGGAGG
>NZ_LIRG01000492.1 GCF_001419695.1 Streptomyces prasinopilosus | reverse complement strand
TCCTGTTCGGCTTCGAGCGCTGGGCGGAGGTAAGGGGGACCGACGGCCGCCCCGCGCTCGAAGCCGAACAGGACTGGACCCGTCGCGAGATCCAGACCGCGCTCGACCGCGGGATCCTGGTGATCCCCGTGCTCGTCGGAAAGGCAACGCGGATCGACCGCACCGTCCTTCCTGACGATCTGCTGGAGCTGGCAGACTTCCAGTACAGACGGTTCGACCATCGCAACGCCGAATCGGACCTGACGACGCTCGGGGACACCCTCGCCCGGCTGCTGCCCGAGCTGAGCAGGGTGGACCGCGACGACCGTGCGGCAAGGGAGCGGACGGAGGCGAAGTCACGCGAGAAGTCGGCCCGGGACACCGGGCACATCAGGATGCGGACGCGTGACGTCGAACAGCGCGTGCGCGGCGGCATCGGAAACCTCAACGGAAACCTGTCCGGCACCTTCGTCAACGAGCCGCAGGGGCCTGTGAACACCGGCCGGGGCCACCAGTACAACGCACCTCACTTCGAGGGCGACAACACCGGGGTCCAGTTCACCGCCGGCGACAACAGCGGTACGGTCCACCAGCGCTTCGAGCGCGAGCGCCGGCGCTCGGACGACGGGCGATGACCGAGCAGGACCGCGTCACCGTCAACGATCCGCGCGGCCCGGTGAACAACGGCGAGGGGCACCAGTACGTCTTCTACGGCGCCGCCACTGACTGGATGACCCGCAAAGGGGTCGGGTCCCTCCGGATCGCCCGCGAGGACCGGGTGCGCCTGGCCAACCGGTTCGTTCCCCCCAGGGGCTACCGCATCGCCGCCGACCACTTGGAGAAACCGGGGTCGGTGGTGCTGCTGGAGGGACCGCCCGGCAGCGGCCGCCGTGCCGCGGCGATCATGCTGCTGCACGGGTTCGGTGAGGACAGGAGCACCGACGAGGAAAGGGTCCGGGTCGAGGAGCTTCCCGCCACGGCCACGGACGAGAACAGGAACGACAAGCCACTCACCCCCGGTGAGGGGGACCGCTTCCTTCTCGACCTCTCCGGAATCACCGACGAAGAGGAGTACACCAGGGCCCAGCACCGTCTGGCCGTGCACCAGTCCAAGGTCCAGGAGGCGGGGGCCCACATGGTCGTCGTCCTGCCGTCGGTCATGGAGCACGCCCATGCGCCGGACTTCGAACCGCACAGGGTGAAGCTGGAGCGCCCCCGGGGCGTCGCTGTCGTCACCCGGTACCTCCGCATGGACCGGATGGCCTTCCACCCTGCGGATCTGCGGAGCGCCGACCTCCAGCGCCTGTGTGACCGCTCCCCCATGCGGGAACTGGCGCGGCTCGCGGGGCTGGTGAAGGCCGCCCGCGACAGTGGCCGGTTCGGATCCGACTTCGCGGGATGGCTCGACCAGGCGATACACGCGGTGACCGACCGTGCCGGTGAGGTGGGTCAGCAGATGGTCGCGGTCCGCACCGCACCCGAGCGGGCCCTGCTGCTCGCGGCGGCAGTGTTCGAGGGAGCTCGCGCCGACACCGTTTACGAGGCATGGCAATGCCTGTTGAAGGAGGTGGGGTACAAGGAGGAGGTGACCTCCGAGTTTGCGCAGACGGACTTCGGGGAGCGGTTGAAAGCGCTCGGGATCGAACGGGCCCCGGACGGACGGCTCCGCTTCGAGCGGCTAGCCTACGCCGACGCGGTGCAGACGTACTTCTGGGCGAACTTCCCCGGGGTACGCAACCGCCTCAGGGACTGGATCGGCTCTGCCGCCGAGCTGGACGGCCTGACCACCGACGACCAGGTGGACGTCGTCGTCCGCTTCGGCGATCGGTCTCTGGCCGTCCGGCGGCCCGACGACCTCTTCGACCTCATGGTGCGCTGGGCGAACGACGCGGCCAGAGCGTCCGGCGATCCGCGAGCCGCGACAGCTCTCGAACTCGGTCTCCGCCACGAAGAGTTCGGGGGTTGGTTCCGCAGGCGGATATACGAGTGCGTCACGAGGTCCGGCTCCTTGTCCGACGGCCTGGCCCGTGTCCTGACAACCGCCTGTCACCAGAGCCTCGGCGCGACGCACCCAGATCAAGCAGTGGTGCGCCTCCACCACCTCGCCGTACGGAGGGAGGGGGCAGCACACGGGGCCCGGGAAGCGCTTCTCGACCTTGCCGGCCGTGACCGTCGGCTCTACCGACTGCTGATCGACCGCCTGCGGGACCGGGCACGTCAGGAACAACCCGGGGCACATTCCCATCTCCACCTGCTCGCAGAGCTGTTGCGGAGTGACCGAGCGCCGGACCCACCCCGTTGGCCGGACCTGTTCCTGGGCTGGAAGACGGTGTTCTCGCAACCGCCGACGGAACTCTGGAACCCGCTGGTGAACAGCTGGCTGGACGCCGTGGCGGACGACCGAACGCAAGAGATGGCGCTGAACGTGATGGTCAGGGCGACGCACGGCCGCACTGCCGCCCTCCACCGCCTCTACGTCATCGCCTGCGGCTGGGCACGGTCTGCGCGCCACCCGTCCCGGGCGGCCGTCGCCGCCCTCTTCTGGCGGCACATCGACCAAGCGCAGTACGCCCGCCCGGAGACGGAGCGTGCGGGCGCCGAACCCCGGACCACGGAAGAGGAACGATGAAACACCGTTCTCCCAGCCTGCTGTTCGTCGCTCTCTGCGGCCTCGCACCAGCTGTGCTCGGACACTTTCTGGACTGGTCGGCATGGTTGTGGGGATTTATGTCCATGGTCACGGTCTCCGGTTCCCTGCTGCTCGTGATGACGGTCCTCAGCGGTGGCCGCACGCCCGCCGACCCGTACGAGTCCGGGGAGCCCGAGCCGCCCGCGGTGCCGACAGAGCAGCCGTACCAGGAGGCACGGGTGGTCGACGCGGCGCTGCCGAGCGCGACGGACGGTTACGACTTCCTCTTCTCCGCCACCGTGTGGTGGAGGCCGGTCCCCGACCACGCCGGCCACGCCGACAGCACCTCCTCAGCCCTCGCCGTGTCCTCGGTCGTCAGCCGAGCCCTGGAGGTCGTCCGTCACGAGGAACCCGGCCGGGCGAGCTTCGCACGGTACCTCTTGGAGGGGCAGCTGGGCCTCCTGCTCCCGGATCTGAGCGGGCGGGTGAAGGCCATGGCGGCCGATGTGACGCTGACCCTCGCCCCAGCCGACCGCGAACGCCTGCAGAAGCTGAACGATCTTCGCAAGGACGAGGAGATCTGGGAGTACGAACGTCAGCACGAGCGCAACAAGCGGCGTTACCTCGGTGACGACGTGCTCAAGAGCGCGGGCAGCGCGGTGGTGTGGTGGCTCGCCCGCCACGAGAACGAAATCGAGAAGGCGGTGGACATGATCGGCCCGCTCGCCCAGGTGACGGCGGCGGCCAACGACGAGGAAGTGCCCGAGCTCTTTCGCCACCTGCTCGTCCCGCCCGTGGGCGCACGGAACGAAGCGACCGTCGGGGGCCCGCTGTGGGACGGGGACGACCACGGAGGAGGGGTGTTCGACCGCGAGGAGGAAGTAGGGGTCTCGGATCGACTGCGCCTGTTGCTGACGGAGGCGGGCCTGAAGCCGGACATGGACGGGTACACGGTGCTCGCGCACCGCGTGATGAGGTTCTTGAAAACAGAGGGGCTGGACGAGGCCGCCGACGAGATCAGGCATGCCTTTGGCCTGGCGCCCGACGAGAGCCCGGAGGACGACCCTTCGGGCGAGGGGAGCCCTTGGCCGCCCCCCTCACCGGCCCCCGAGGGACCGCCGTTCACCGACCCGGACGTGGCCGCTGGTGCGAGCACGTTCACACCGAGGACGGCGGGGGGCAGCGCAAACACCGAGGACCGGGGTCGGGGTCGGTGGGAGACGGGCGAGGAAGATACTCCGTCTCCGCACTTCTGGGACCTGTCTCACAGCCCGCACCGGCCCGCCGAACCCGGCCCATGGGACGAGGACGACGAGAACAGGGTCTGATCCGGTAGACGGTCGGCTCTCCGAGGCTCCCCTTCGCCGCACACCGCGGCAGGGGAGCGTCCACCCGCCCCCAGTCCCCTTGCGCACAGCCACGAGAAACGGCGATGCGAAGACAGAGGTCCGAGGAGCAGGATTCCCGGCACCGTCCCAGCACGGGAAACAGCAGAGGGCCGGCTCCCTGAAAGCCGGTCCCCCTGTCCTCCGCGAACACAACGAAGGGCCTGACTTGCAGTAACGCTGCGATCACACGTTGAACCGGAACTCCACCACGTCGCCGTCGCGCATGACGTAGTCCTTGCCCTCCATGCGGGCCTTGCCCTTGGCGCGGGCCTCGGCGACCGAGCCGGTCTCGACCAGGTCCTCGAAGGAGATGACCTCGGCCTTGATGAAGCCCTTCTGGAAGTCGGTGTGGATGACTCCGGCGGCCTCGGGGGCGGTGGCGCCGCGCTTGATGGTCCAGGCGCGGGTCTCCTTCGGGCCCGCGGTCAGGTACGTCTGCAGGCCGAGGGTGTTGAAGCCGACGCGGGCGAGGGTGGCGAGGCCGGGCTCCTCGGCGCCGACCGACTCCAGGAGCTCCATGGCGTCCTCCTCGTCCAGCTCGGCGAGGTCCGCCTCGAGCTTGGCGTTGAGGAAGATCGCCTCGGCGGGGGCGACCAGGGCGCGCTGCTCGTTCTTGAAGTCCTCGTCGGTCAGTTCGTCCTCGTCGACGTTGAAGACGTAGAGGAACGGCTTGGTGGTGAGCAGGTGCAGGTCGTGCAGGAGCTCGGCGCGCTCGCTGCCCTGGACGATGCCGTGCGTGAAGAGCGTGTCGCCCTTCTCCAGGATCTCCTTGGCCTCCTCGACCGCCTTGACCTTGGGCGCGATGTCCTTCTTGATCCGCGACTCCTTCTGCAGGCGCGGCAGGACCTTCTCGATGGTCTGGAGGTCGGCGAGGATCAGCTCGGTGTTGATCGTCTCGATGTCGTCCTTCGGCGAGACCCTGCCGTCGACGTGGACGACGTTCTCGTCCTGGAAGGCGCGGATGACCTGGCAGATCGCGTCGGATTCGCGGATGTTCGCCAGGAACTTGTTGCCGAGGCCCTCGCCCTCGCTGGCGCCGCGGACGATGCCCGCGATGTCGACGAAGTCGACCGTGGCCGGGAGGATCCGCTGGGAGCCGAAGATCTCCGCGAGCTTCGCCAGCCGGGCGTCGGGGACACCGACCACGCCGACGTTCGGCTCGATGGTGGCGAACGGGTAGTTGGCCGCCAGCACGTCGTTCTTGGTCAGGGCGTTGAACAGGGTCGACTTGCCGACATTCGGCAGGCCGACGATTCCGATCGTGAGCGACACGTTGCGACTTCCCGTACGTGAGGATGGGGGCGGGGACCGGCCGACGGGCGCGTGGGCCGATCCACCAGTCTACGGCGTGCCCGTTCCACACCCCGTCCGCAAATCGAACGCATGGACAGCTCTCGCTCCCCGGCGTGTCCGTCGGCCCATTCGGCACATAAACAGACCTAAGTTGGTCCAGTGGAGCAACACAGCACGCGACCTGCCCAGTACGGACCGCGACGCGACCGGCCGGCCCGGCCGCCCGTGCCACCCCGGCCTCCACTGCCCCCGCAGGCGGGGCGGGCCCCCGGGGGC
>NZ_LIRG01000491.1 GCF_001419695.1 Streptomyces prasinopilosus | reverse complement strand
AGGGGCAGGGGACGCCGCCCCCAGGTCCGCTCCGTGGGCCCGCAGGCCGACGCCGAGGGCGGCGTCCCCTGCCCCTGGTGCTCCACCCTCAACCGGCCGGAACGGCACTACTGCTCCCGCTGCGCCATGTCGATGACCCGCGGCGACGACACCCCGGAGCGCCTGCCCTGGTGGCGCCGGATGTTCGGCGACCGCACCGGCGAGTCGGCCTGGGCGGGCGACCGCCCGCGCCTGCGCCGGGGCTTCGGCCAGATCTGGAACTGGATCGTCGCCGCCGTCGTCGTCGGGCTGGTCATCACCCTGATCGTGAACATGGGCGCGATGATCCAGGCCACCCGCGACCACTTCGCCAAGCGGGCCCCGATCGGCCCGTCCAGCGTCAAGGCGTCCCGCTCCTACGCCGAGCACGGCGCGGCCCTCGCCTTCGACAAGCTCAACAACACCTGGTGGGGTCCGGGCATCTCGCAGTCCGCCCAGGGCGAGTGGCTGGAGGCCACCTTCGACCAGCCGACCCGCCTGCTGGACCTGGTGATCACCCCCGGCGTCTCGACCAAGGCGGACCAGCTGCAGGAGTCGGCGCTCCCGCGCCAGCTGGAGGCCCAGATCACCCTCGCCGACGGCGAGAAGGTCACCCGCACCATCACCCTGGACCAGGCCGCCGGCGGTCAGCGCCGCAAGTTCCGGGTCGGCGAGGTGACCGCCGTGCGCTTCGTCCTGCGCTCGGCCTACGGCGCCGCCCCGAAGAAGCAGGTGGCGATCGCCGAGATCGAGTTCTTCGGCCCGTCGAGCAACAACACCTGACGGCCGCCGCGCCCTCCTCGACCGGCGGGCGCGCCCGGGCCCCGCAGGGGCCGCGCCGGCCCGCACCACCCCCCGCATCCCGCACGGAGCGGCGTGGTGCGGGCCGCCGCGCCCACACCCCCGCGCTCTTTCCGCGCGTCCCCGCACCCCCACACCTCTTCCGCGGCGGTTCGGGCGGCCTCTCCGGCACCCGCTCCTCCTGGATCCCGCAGACGGTCACGGGCCCCGCCGACGACCACGTCTCGTTCGGTTGCTCCGTGCGCCTGCGCGACCCGACCGCCGACGGCCGCGCGGAACTGGTGCCGGCCGCCCGGCAGAGCGGAATCGTGCTGCGCGGCACCGGCACCCTGCCGACCACCGACGCCGCCACGCCCCTCCCCGCATTCGAGGGCGGCTTCACCGACCGACCCCGGACGGCTCCGGGCGGGGGCGGGGCCGTCCGGGGCCGTCCGGCCCCCGGCTCCGGCCGGTCCCGGCCCCGGCGGTCCGTCCCACGGAGGACCCGGCCGGAGCCACACCCTCCGTGGGACGGACCGCCGGGCTGACGGCCCCTTAGGGGATGTCACAGCTCGGCCGCAAAGCCGGGCCCGGAACCCCGGGCCCGGCCCACGGTCCTCCGGGACCAGGTACGTTCGACCACGTGGCTGGATTCAGGATCGGACGCGGCCGGGACAACAACGGCGCTCCTCACGCGCGACCGCAACAACCCCCGTACGGGCAGCAGACGCCTCCGGGGCCGTCGTACGGCTCCCCGCAGGCGCCTCAGCCGTACCCGCCCCAGCAGCCGCCCTACGGCAGAGGCGGCCCCGGCGGCACCCCCGGCGGTGGCAGCGGCGGCTGGCCGCAGATGAACCGCGGTCCGCACGGACCGGGCGGCCACGGCGGTCACCACCGCCCGGGCCCCGGCCACGGCCCCGGTGCCGGCGGCGGCCACGGCGAGCCCGAGTACTTCGGCGACGCCGGCACGTACCCTCCCGGCCCGCACGCCCCGCACGATCCGTACGCGGCCAACAACCCGGGCCACACCCAGGCCTTCCGGATCGACGACGACCACTACCACGGCGACCCGGCCCCGCTGCCGGGCCCCGTCGGCCCCCGCCTGCACTGGAAGGACCTGCTCAAGGGCATCGTCACCGCCCCCGACCAGACCTTCCTGCGGATGCGCGACTACACGATGTGGGGCCCCGCCCTCACCGTGACCTTCCTCTACGGCCTGCTGGCGATCTTCGGCTTCGACGGTGCCCGCGAGGAGGCGATCGACGCCACCATCACCACCGCCATACCCGTCGTCCTGATGACCGGCGTGGCCATGGTGATCAGCTTCCTGATCCTGGGCGTGGTCACCCACTCCCTGGCCCGCCAGCTCGGCGGCAACGGAGCCTGGCAGCCCACGGTCGGCCTGTCCATGCTGATCGTGGCCCTCACGGACGCCCCCCGCCTGGTCCTCGCGATGTTCGCGAGCGGCGACGCCACCTTCGTCCAGATCGTCGGCTGGATCACCTGGGTGGCGGGCGGCGCGCTCCTCACCATGATGGTCAGCCGCTCCCACGACCTTCCCTGGCCGAAGGCCCTGGGCGCCTCCGCGATCCATCTCCTGGCCCTGCTGTCCCTGGTGAAACTGGGCACGCTGTAACGGCCGGCGGCACACCGAGCACACGAGGAAGGGGGCCCCACCGGGGCCCCCTTCCTCGTCTCTTCCGCCTTCTGCGCGTCGAGTTCCTACGCGTCGAGAACCTGCCCGGTCCGCTTCACCACGGGCGGCTGGACGGACCACGGGAACTCGATCCACTCGTCGGTCCGCTTCCAGACGTACTCGCACTTCACCAGGGACTGCGACTTCTCGTACACGACGGCGCTGCGCACCTCGGCGACGGCGTCGAGGCAGAAGTCGCGGACGAGCTTGAGCGTCTTGCCGGTGTCGGCGACGTCGTCGGCGATCAGCACCTTCTTGTCGGTGAAGTCGATGCGGTTGGGCACCGGCGCCAGCATGACCGGCATCTCCAGCGTCGTCCCCACCCCGGTGTAGAACTCGACGTTCACCAGGTGGATGTTCTTGCAGTCGAGGGCGTAGGCGAGCCCGCCGGCGACGAAGACACCGCCGCGCGCGATGCTCAGCACCACGTCGGGCCGGTACCCGTCGTCCGCGATCGCCTGCGCGAGCTCCCGCACGGCCACACCGAACCGCTCGTAGCTGAGCCTCTCCCGCCCGCCGCTCACGTCGCCCGCCCCGCTCACACCTGGGTCCGGTGGAAGTTGAGGAAGGACCGCGAGGCGGTGGGCCCGCGCTGCCCCTGGTACCGGGACCCGGACCGCTCACTGCCGTACGGGAACTCGGCGCGCGAGCTGAGCCGGAACAGGCACAGCTGGCCGATCTTCATCCCGGGCCACAGCTTGATCGGCAGGGTCGCGAGGTTGCTGAGCTCCAGGGTCACGTGACCGGAGAAACCGGGGTCGATGAACCCGGCGGTCGAGTGCGTGACCAGCCCGAGCCGCCCCAGCGAACTCTTCCCCTCGAGCCGCGAGGCGAGGTCGTCGGGCAGCGAGATGACCTCGTACGTACTGGCCAGCACGAACTCACCGGGATGCAGGATGAAGGGCTCGTCCCCCTCCGGCTCCACGAGCCGCGTCAGCTCCGCCTGCTCCACGGAGGGGTCGATGTGCGGGTACCGGTGGTTCTCGAACACCCG
>NZ_LIRG01000490.1 GCF_001419695.1 Streptomyces prasinopilosus | reverse complement strand
TCCCGGCCGGCCGGGAGCGCGGCCGCCGGAACGGAGCGGGACGACGCTGCCGGCGTCCCGCACCGCGCCCGGCATGACAAGCTGTGCTCGCCCATCCCCGGACCCAGGAGGTCACCATGACCGCAGAGCCCGCACCCACGGAAGGTTCGGAGCCGGTTTCTCCCGAGACCTCTCCGCTGTCACCGGACGGCGACGGCAACTACGACCTCAAACGCAAGTTCCGTGAAGCCCTGGCACGCAAGCGCGGTGCGCAGGCGGACGCGGCCGACGGCGCCGCCAACCCGAACGCGTCGAAGGTGCGTGCGGCGCACGGCCCGGCCGGCAACCAGCGGTCGTTCAGGCGCAAGAGCGGCGGCTGAGGCGGCCGGTCCCGCGGACCGGCCGCCTCACCGGCACTCCGCGTGCCGCCCGCTCGCGCGCCCGGTGCCGTGACCCGCGACGCGCACACCCGTGTGCGCGTCGCGGGCGGTACGCGGCCGGCGGTGGCGCCCGGAGAGGACCGCACCGGGGCGAGGCAGTGATCAAGAACCTCTGCCCGCGGATCCCGACCACCCTTCAGGGACCGACCGGGACATCGATGCGGACCGCATCACCACCGCCCGGCCGCCGCCCGGCTGCCGGGAAAGTACCGGCGGGGCCGGTGCGTGGAGGGCATCGGGCCGTCCCGCCCCGGTGTTCCCCCTCCAGGGGGCACCGGGGCGGAAAGCCGTGCGAGGACGCGGACGTCAGCCGTCGTACGACAGGCCGTGCCCGGAGCGGAAGAGGACCTCGGCCGGGTCGTCGGCCCGCTGGACGGGTACGGGGAGCTTGCCGCGCGGCTCGACCCGGCCGGCGATCACCCGGGCGGCGGCGCGCAGTTCGACCTCGGTCCAGCAGTAGGAGACCAGCGAGGCCGGGACGCCGCCGAGGTGGGCGATGTCGTAGGGGTTGCGCACCGCGAGGTGGACGACGGGGACACCCGTCGCGAGCAGCCGGGACACCAGGGTGCGCTGGGTGCTGGTGGCGTCGACGTTGTCGGTGGTGACCACCACCGCGTCCCGTCCCCGCGCGGCGGCCACGGCCTCGTCGACCTGCGCCGCGTCGGGCGCCCGGCCGGTGGCGAGGTGGGTGGTGCTGTAGCCCAGTTCACCGAACGCCTTGGCCAGTTCGGGCACCGTGGTGCGGGTGTCGTCGGTGGGGAAGGCCGGGCTGGCGCCGACCACGAGCAGTTTCCTCTGCCCGCGGCGCAGCGGGAGCGCCCCGCCCTCGTTGACCAGCAGGGTGGTGGTGCGCTCGGCGATCCGGGCGGCGGCGAGCCGGTGCCTGCGGGCGCCGACGACCCGGTCGACCTCCCTCGGGGAGACGTAGGGGCTGCCGCTGAGCAGGCCGGCCTTGTCCTTGACCCGCAGGATGCGCAGGACCGACTCGTCGAGCCGGTCCTCGGTGATCTCTCCGCTTCGGACGGCGGCCAGGACGCCGTGGTAGGCGACGTCGATGTCCGGCGGGAACAGAAGTTGGTCGGCGCCGGCCTTCAGGGCGAGGACGGGCACGCGGTCGTCGCCGTACTTGGTGCGCACGCCGCGCATGTTGAGGGCGTCGGTGACGATCACGCCGTCGAAGCCGAGTTCCCCGCGCAGCACGCCCTGGAGGATCCTGGGCGACAGGGTGGCCGGTTCGTTGCTGGGGTCGAGCGCGGGGACCTGGAGGTGCGCGGTCATGATCGAGTCGACGCCGGCGGCGATCGCGGCCCTGAAGGGCGGGGCGTCGATGCGGTCCCACTCCTCGCGGGTGTGGGTGATCACGGGCAGTTCGGTGTGGCTGTCCTGCCCGGTGTCCCCGTGGCCCGGGAAGTGCTTGGCGCAGGCCACGACGCCGGCCTGCTGATAACCCGTCACCTGGGCCGCCACCATGCGTCCGACCTCGCGGGCGTCGGCGCCGAAGGAGCGGACGTTGATGATGGGGTTGGCCGGATTGACGTTGACGTCGGCGACCGGGGCGAAGTTCTGGTGGATGCCCAGGGCGGCGAGTTCGGTGCCCGATATCCGTCCGGCGGTGCGCGCGTCGGAGAGCGAACGGCCCGCGCCGAGCGCCATCGCGCCCGGCAGCTGGGTGGCGCCGCTGCCGATGCGGACGTTGACCCCGTGCTCCTGGTCGATGGAGATCAGGGACGGGACGGGGGTGGGCAGCGAGAGCGAGGCCCGCTGCACCCCGTTCGTCAGGTCCGCTATCTGGCGCGGGTCCTGGATGTTGTTCGTCCAGCCGGAGAAGTAGATGACACCGCCGAGGTGGTACTTGGCGATCAGCTCGGCGACGGTGCGGACGCCGAGTTCCCTGAGGTTGCGGTCCTGGTCGAACTGGCTGGGAGAAGTCGCCGACGCGCCGTAGAAGTAGGGCACGAACAGCTGGCCGATCTTCGCCTCGACGCTCATCCTGGAGAGGATCTTCTTGAGGCGGTTGTCGCGCCGGTGTGCGACCGCGGGGGCGGCGGTCACGCCCATGAGGCCCGTCGCGCTCGCGGTGGCCACGGTCGCGGAAGCGAGGACGGTTCGCCTGGACAGACTTCGGTCCTGCATGCGGACATGCTCCTTCCAGCCTTGCGCATCAAGGGGATTGGAGGAAACGCGAAGGACTCCGAACTGCGGGAAACGTAGCCCGCGGGTCGCGGGCGGGGCAAGAGGTCTAGACAAAATAGGTCCAGACGAATCGAGGGTCCCCTGCTGTACACGTCGCTGCCCTGAGCTGGGCTGATGTGTGAAACACGCCGTTCCCCGCGGTCCTCGGGGCGCCTGGCTCGTGCCGGCGGGGCCGGAGCGGACGGAGAGCCACCGCCGCCGCGCCCCGCCGTCCTGACGTGTGCCGGTGCCTCCCGCCGTGCCCCGTACACCGCCGAGGACCTCGCCCCGGAGGCGTTCACGCACGGGGGCCGCGGTGGCGGACCGGAGCCTGGTCGCCGCGGCGTCGGGCACCCGGGCGGGGCGGGCTCTCCGCCTCGACGCGGAGCACCGCTTCCCCGCGGCCGGGTGACGGTGACCGGTGCGGGACGGGACGCGGGGGCGGGAAGACCGCCTGCGCGGTGCGGGTCCGCGGCAGGGGGCACGCCCCGCCGCGGACCCGCGGCGGGGCGTGCCGTGCCGTACGTCAGGCGGCGGGCGTCCCGTAGACGCCCATCTCGTGGATCGAGTAGCCCCAGGTCGTCCTCCGTTCGACGCCCTGCATGCGGACGTACCGTACGGTCTCGTCGGCGGAGAGCCGGACGACGTCGTTGCCGCAGGTGTCCGGGCGCTGCGTGGACACGGTCCTCCAGTTCACCCCGTCCCCGGAGGTCTGCACGGCGTACTCCGCCGCGCAGGCGTTCTCCCAGTCGAGGGTGACCGCCGCGACCTTCGCCGGTGCGGCGAGCTCGACCTGCACCCACGCGTCGTCGGAGTAGCCGGAGGCCCAGCGGGTGTCCGTCTTCCCGTCGTTGACGTGCCGGGGGGCCAGCCGGTCGAGGTCCAGCTCCGTGCTGGAGGCGGACGCCTTCCCCTTCAGGGCCAGGTTTTCCGCGCCTCCCGTGGAGTCCCACAGCTGCAGCCGGAGGCCGGCCTGGAGGAGGAAGGTGTCGAGCACGCCGTCACCGACCTTGGGCTGGACCTTGCCCCAGGAGTTGCGCGGCGGGTCGACCCGCACGGCGCGGGCCCGCTGCTGCAGGGCGTCCGAGGAGGCCAGCAGCCGGTCGGAGGCCTCCTTGTCCCCGTCCTGCCGGGCCGCGAGCGCGTCGAGCATCGTGACCATCGCCTCGCCCCACAGTGCGGTGGCGTCCAGCCAGGGGGCCGCGTCGGCGGTGAACCCCTTCTGCACGGACCCGCCGCGGATGGTGGCCGGGGCCTGCTGGACGGCGGTGGCGTGGGAGCGCAGCGCGCCGACGGCGCCGGCGCGGTCCCCGGCGTCCCACTTCTTCCAGAACTCCGCCGTGAGGCGGGAGAGTCCGGGTGCCTGGGGCTGCCAGGGCGCGCCGAAGGTCGGTGCCAGGTGCTGGAGGTCGCCGAAGACCAGCAGGGCGTCGGTGGCCTCCGCGTCGCCGCCCGCGAGGTAGGACATGGCGTTCCGCCAGTTCTTCCGCGCGTCGTAGGCGAGGTCGTTCCAGGTGAAGTCCGCGGTGCCGAAGACGGCGACCTTGCTGGCGTACGGCTGGTTCATGGGGTTGGCCACGATGCCGGAGAGGTGCTCGGACAGCCCCGCCTCACGCTTGTCGTAGGGCGCGAGCAGCAGCCGTCCGCTGGTGTTGCCGAAGTCGTTGACCGGGTAGTTGTCCCAGACGAAGACCTTGCGGCCGAAGACCTCCGCCGCCTGTTCGGCCTCCGCGTTGGTGATCTGCGCCGGCACGACGCCCTGCCCGGTCCACATCACCTCGACCGCGGGGTCCAGGGTCTCCCGCAGGGCCCGCTTGTAGGCCGACTCGCTGTGGTTGTAGTACTCGGTGGGCACCATCTGCAGCGGCCAGACCCCCTCGTGGGTGGCGACGAAGGTCCGCTGCACGTCGTTGAGCAGGTCGACCTGTGCCTTTCCCGCGGCTCCCGCGCCGGGCTCGCCGTACGCCGCCCGGTCGGCCTCGCAGTTCCAGCGGGTGTAGTCGATGTCGTCGAGCGGGACGGAGAAGGCGCGGGTTCCCAGGTCGTACAGGGCCCGGAGCTTGTCCTTGAGTGCCTTGCGGTCGGCGGGGTCGGAGTAGCAGATCGACTCCCCCGGGGAGACGGCGAAGGTGAAGCGGACGTGGTTCGTTGTGGCCCGCTCCACCAGTTCGCCCAGTTCCGCCAGCTTCTCCGCCGGGTAGGGCTCGCGCCACCTGCCCCGGTGGTAGGGGTCGTCCTTGGGTGCGTAGACGTAGGTGTTGGCCTTGACGTCGCCGTGGAAGTCCATCTGGTCGAGGCGCTCGGCGTGTGTCCACGGCTGTCCGTAGAAGCCCTCGATGGTGCCCCGCAGCGGCATCGAGGGGTGGTCACCGACCCGGGCGCCGGCCACCTTCCAGCCGTCGCCCCCGGAGCGGACGAACAACTGCCGCAGGGTCTGCACGGCGTAGAACTGACCGGCGGCGTCCGTGCCGCCGAGGGTGATCCGCGCACCCCGCCCGGCCGACGCGACGCGCAGGGCGTAACCCTCCGCCCGGTCGGGCACCGCCGTGTCGCCGAGCGCCGCCGCGATGTCGGGACGCGTGGCCGGACCGATCCGCACGGTGAGCAGACCGGAGGCCACCGGCGGCACCCTGCCGGGGGCGACGACGTCCACCCGGCCGGCGCCGTGCGCCTTCAGCTCCCGCACGAGACGATCGCGGGCGGCGGCGTCCGTGTCCCCGTCCGCCACGACGATCACCCTGCTGGTCACGGTGACGTCGTCGCCCGCGCGGGCGAGGGACTGCGGGACCGGCGAGACGGGTGGCAGCGCGGATGCCGCGGGGGGCCCGACGTCCGCCGCGGCGACGGCCGGCAGCGCTTCGAGTGCCATGACGCTTGCGAGTGCGAAGCACAGGCCCGCCGTCGTGATGGCGTTCGTGCGTCTCCTCATGAGACCTCCAGGCTTGGTCTGGACCATAAACTCGCTTAATTCCCAAGGGCGATGTGAAGGACGACAGTAGGAGGTAAGACGTATGGGGTCTAGACCTCTGTGTCGACCGGCTTTACTCTGGCCAACATTGGTTGCCTGGCTCATCGCCTTGGCATGCCCAGCTCGCGGCATGGCTTCACGCAGTCACATGACCGAAGAAGGACTTCCTCGAGTCCGTGTTGTCGGAGGCGCCCGTGCACCAGTCGTCGAGATTCCGCCGGCCCCGGGAGCGGGGCGTGTCCCGCCGCTCCGGCCCGCTCCTGAGGCCGCTCGCGGCCGGCCTCGCCCCGGCCCTCGCGGCCCTCACCCCGGTGGGCGCCGCCGCGGCCGCGCCCGACCGCCCGCCCGAGGCGGCCCCGGCGGCGCCCGCCGCCGCGGACGCGGTCTCCTTCCCGGCAACGACGGAAAGCCGCACCGCGTCGCCTGGGACGACAAGTCCCTCACCATCGACGGCGAGCGGCTGACCGTGTGGTCCGGCGAGTTCCACTACTGGCGGCTGCCCAGCCCCGACCAGTGGCGGGACGTCCTGCAGAAACTGAAGGCGTCCGGCTTCAACGCCGTGTCGCTGTACTTCTTCTGGGGCTACCACTCCAGCAAGCCCGGCTCCTACGACTTCTCCGGCGTCCGCGACATCGACCGGCTCCTCACCATGGCCGAGGAGGAGGGCATGTACGTCATCGCCCGCCCCGGCCCGTACACCAACGCCGAGGCGAGCATGGGCGGCCTGCCGGCGTACATGACCACCCACGCCGGCGAGGAGCGCACGGCTGCCCCGCAGAACCTCGCGGCCGACCTGGAGTGGCTGAAGACCGTCAACGCCGTCATCTCCCGGCACCAGATCACCGACGGCGGGGGCAGCGTCATCGCCTACCAGGTCGAGAACGAGCAGATCGACAACGCGCCCGAGCACGTCGAGTACATCGAGAAGCTGCAGACGGCCGTGAAGGAACACGGCATCACCGTGCCGCTGTTCCACAACGCCTGGGGCGACGGCCACGGCTGGAACGTGCCCGGGAAACCCGGTGGTTCGAAACTCGACCTCTACGCCTTCGACACCTACCCGCTGGGATTCGACTGCACGGGATCCCGCGGCCGGCTCCAGGACTTCGAGTCCCGCATCCGGGGCTACTCGCCCGGGACGCCGGTCTTCATCGCCGAGGGGCAGGGCGGGGCGTTCACGTCGTGGGGCCGCACCTTCCAGACCACCGAGTGCGCGAAGTTCGTCGACCCCGCGTTCCTCCGCCAGTTCGCGGTGAACAACCTCGCCAACGGCGTGACCGTGTTCAACTCCTACATGGAGTACGGCGGCACCAACTGGGGCTGGACCGGCGACCCCGGCTCCGGCTTCACCTCCTACGACTACGGCGCCCCGATCTCCGAGGACCGGAGCATCACCCCCAAGCTCGCCGTCCACAAGGAGTTCGGCTACCTGCACGACGCGGTGACACCGATCGCCTCGGCGCAGAACGTCACCGCCCCCGAGGTCACGGCCACCGGCGGCGGCCCGGTCAGGGCCCAGCAGCGGCTGTCCACGGAGAACGCCCGGACCACCTCCGTCTCGGGCAACGGCACCCGTCTGATCACCCTGCGCCACCCCGACTCCAACGACACCTCGACCAGCCGTGCGACGTTCCCGCTGGACCTGGCCGTCGCGCCGAAACCGCCCACGGCACCCGCGTACCGCTGGAACGACTCCGACACCCGGGCGCTGAAGTTCACCGGTTCCTGGGAACGCGCCTCCGGCAAGAGCTGGACCAGCGGCGACCACCAGGACGACGAGACCTTCTCCGACCGGGCCGGGGACAGCCTGGAGGTCACCTTCGAGGGACCGGCCGTCCGCTGGATCGGACCGGACTCCTCCAACCACGGCACCGCCGACGTCTACGTCGACGGAGTCAAGAAGGCCACGGTCGACAGCTACGCCCCCTCGCCGACCTTCCAGCACGTCAAGTACGAGGCGAACGACCTGGGGGAGGGCGAGCACACCCTCAGGATCGTGGTGACCGGCGAGAAGGGGACCGCCGCCTCCCAGGGCACGTTCGTCTCCGTCGACGCGATCGACACCGGCCCGAGCCCGGGCACGTCCGCCACGGCGTACCCGCGCGTCCCGCAGAAGGAGGGCACCGCGGTCACCGTCGCCGGCCGCGACGCCGAGGTCCTCGTCGCCGACTACGCCTTCGGCCCGCACCGCATGCCCTACTCCACCTCCCAGGTGCTCACCCACCTGTCCGCGGGAGGCGACCTGCTCGCCCTCCACGGCACAGCGGGCGAAGCGGGCGAGACGGTGCTGCGCTACGCGGCGCGGCCGGAGGTCACCACCCTGGACGGCGATCCGGTGGAGGTCACCTGGGACGCGGCGCGCAAGGACCTGCGGCTCAACTACACGCACGGCGGCACCCGGACGCTCCGGATCACCGGTGACGGCAGGGATCTGACCCTCCTGATCACGGACCGCGACGGCGTGGCGGCCACCTGGAAGCTCGACGCCGGCACCGCCGACGTCCTCGTCACCGGCCCGGAACCGGCCCGCACCGCCCGCCTCGCCGGGACCCGGCTCGACCTGACCGGCGACACCCGCCGGGCCGGTCCGCTGCGGGTGTTCGCGCCGGCCGGCGTCGACGTCCTCACCTGGAACGGCGAGCGCGTCTCCGCCACCCGCGACGCGGCGGGCGCGCTCGTCGCCGCCCTGCCCGGCCCCGGGACCCCGTCGATGCCGGGCCCGACCACCTGGCGCGCGGCCGACGCCGACCCCGAGCGCACCGCCGGCTTCGACGACTCCGGCTGGAAGAAGGCCGACCGGACCACCGCCGACAACCCCCGGCACGGACCCGGCGCGGCCTCGGGCGTCGTCCTGGACACCGACGAGTACGGCTTCCACGAGGGCGACACCTGGTACCGCGGCCGCTACACGCCGTCGCAGGCGAGCACCACGGTGAAGGTCTCCGTCAGGACCGGGACGGCCGGCCACGCGATGGTCTGGCTCAACGGCCGCTACCTCGGCGCCCAGGGCGACGGCACCGCCACCCACACCGTGCCGGCCGGCGTCGCCGAGCCGGGCGGACAGGCCGTGCTGGCGATCCTCGTCCGCAACATGGGGCACTACGAGGACTGGTCCTCCGACGGCCGCTCCAAGGGCGGCCGCGGTCTGGCCGACGTGGAGGTGCCCGGCTCGGGCAAGGTCCAGTGGCGGATCCAGGGCGCCGCGGGCGGCCCCGACCCGGTCGACACCGTGCGCGGGATCTACAACAACGGCGGCCTGTACGGCGAGCGCGCGGGCTGGCACCTGCCGGGCGCGCCCGACTCCTCCTGGGGCACGACCCGGTCGTTCAAGAGCGAACGGCCCGGGGTGCGGTGGTACCGCACGACGGCCCGGCTGGACCTGCCCGAGGGCACCGACACCGCGGTCGGCCTGCGGATCGACGACGACGGGTTCCGCGCCGACAAGTACCGGGTGCAGATCTTCGTGAACGGCTGGAACACCGGCCAGTACGTCAACAACGTCGGACCGCAGAAGGAGTTCGTCATCCCCTCCGGGTTCCTCGAGGCCCGGGGCGAGAACACCATCGCCCTGGCGGTCTCCGCCGAGCAGAGCGGCGTCGGACCCGACGCGGTCTCGCTCGTGCACCGGGGCACCGTGCTCGGCGGTGTTCCCGGTGGACAGAACGACTCGCCCGGCC
>NZ_LIRG01000049.1 GCF_001419695.1 Streptomyces prasinopilosus | reverse complement strand
ACCAGGGCGCCCTGGTCGGCCTCGGCGGGCTGGGACTCGGTGCCGTAGGAGCCGATGATGTCGGTGGCGGCGGTGCGGAACAGTTCGCGGCGGCGGATCCCGCGGGCGGCGTCGACGGCCTGGGTGGCGCCGTCGGCGCGGCGGACGGCGGCGAGGACCTCCTGTTCCAGGTGGGCGCGGGTGCGGGGCCTGAGGCCGCCGTCCCCGTCGCCGAGCAGGGCCACCGCCTCGGGGGCGCGCAGCAGCAGGTCGGGGGCGAGCCGGCCGGCGGACAGGACGCGGGCGAGGTTCTCGGCGGCGGCGCCCTCGTCGCGCAGCAGCCGCAGGTACCAGGGGGTCCTGCCGAGCGCGTCGGAGACCTTGCGGAAGTTGAGCAGGCCGGCGTCCGGGTCGGCGGAGTCGGCGAACCAGCCGAGCAGCACGGGCAGCAGGGTCCGCTGGATGGCCGCCTTGCGGGTCACGCCGGACGCCAGCGCCTCCAGGTGGCGCAGGGCGGCGGCCGGGTCGGCGTAGCCGAGGGCGACCAGCCGTTCGCGGGCGGCCGCGGCGCTGAGCCGGGCCTCGCCGGGGGCGAGTTGGGCGACCGCGTCGAGCAGCGGCCGGTAGAACAGTTTCTCGTGCAGCCGCCGTACGACGGAGGCGTGCCGCCGCCACTCGCGGGTCAGGCTCGTCACCGGATCGGTGCGCAGGCCCAGGGAGCGGCCGATGCGGCGCAGGTCGGCGTCGTCCTCCGGGACCAGGTGGGTGCGGCGCAGCCTGAAGAGCTGGATGCGGTGTTCCAGGGAGCGCAGGAAGCGGTAGGCGTCGTCGAGTTGCGCGGCGTCCGCGCGGCCGACGTAGCCGCCGGCGGCGAGGGCCTTCAGCGCGTCGAGGGTGGTGCCGCTGCGCAGGGAGGTGTCGGTGCGGCCGTGCACCAGCTGGAGCAGCTGCACGGCGAACTCGACGTCGCGCAGTCCGCCGGGGCCGAGCTTGAGCTGGCGGTCGACCTCGGCGGTGGGGATGTTGTCGACCACCCGGCGGCGCATCTTCTGCACGTCGGGGACGAAGTTCTCCCGCTCGGCGGCCTGCCACACCAGCGGCCGCAGGGCGGCGACGTACTCCTCGCCGAGCGCGAGGTCGCCGGCCACCGGGCGGGCCTTGAGCAGCGCCTGGAACTCCCAGGTCTTGGCCCAGCGCTGGTAGTAGGCGCGGTGCGAGGCGAGGGTGCGCACCAGCGGGCCGTTGCGGCCCTCGGGCCGCAGGTTGGCGTCGACGGGCCAGATGGTGCCCTCGACGGTGTTCTCGGAGCAGATCCGCATCATGTGCGCGGCCAGCCGGGTGGCGGCGCGCAGGGCCTTGTCCTCGTCGGCGCCGTTCACCGCCTCGCCGACGAAGATGACGTCGACGTCCGACACGTAGTTCAGCTCGTGTCCGCCGCACTTGCCCATCGCGACCACCGCGAGCCGGCACAGGGCGGCGTCCTCGGGCGCGTCGGCCTCGGCGAGCGCGAGGGCGGCGCGCAGGGTGGCGGTGGCGAGGTCGGCGAGTTCGGCGGCGGTCTCGGACACCTCGGTGGTGCCGCAGACGTCGCGGGCGGCGATGGACAGCAGGCAGCGCCGGTAGGCGACGCGCAGCGACACGGGGTCGGTGGCTTCGGCCAGGCCCTGTTCGAACTCGGTCACGCCGGGGTGCAGGTCCCGCGCCTCGTACGTGACGAGCGCCTGCCAGTCGCCGGCGTGCCGGGCGAGGTGGTCGGCCAGGGCCTCGGAGGCGCCGAGCACGCCGAGCAGCCGGTCGCGCAGCGGCTTGGCGGCGATCAGGGTGTCCAGCAGCTCCTGCCGGCCGGTGGCGCCGGTCTGCGCCTCCAGCAGCCGGACCAGTCCCAGCAGCGCGAGGTCGGGGTCGGCGGTGCCGCCGAGCGCCTCCAGCAGGACCGGGTCGTCGCGCACCGCGGCCAGCTCGGGGCCGTCCAGCAGCCGTTCGGCGGCCGCCGGGTCGGTGAAACCGTGCCGCAGCAGCCGCGTGAAGGTACTGCTCCTGCGCCCCGGCACCGACGTCATACCCGGTCTCCCTCGGTCCTCGGTCCCTCGGTCCGCGGCGGACCCACCTCGGGCTCGCCGCGCACTCCGTCCAGGCGACGAGCCTATCCGCCACACCGCGCTCCGGCCCCGGGACGGCCGTGCGCGATGAGTTCCGGGGGCGGGCGGAGTCATACCGTCGCAGGGAAGAACTCCCCTGCTCCCCTCCGCCCCCGACCGGTGAGGTCCTCATGACCGACGGAACACCCGAAACGAACGGGCCCCCGGCTCTCCTCTCCCCCGAGACCCGTCTCGACCCGCGCTACAGCGACCCGAAGGCGACCGCCGTCTCCTGGCCCGAGGCGGAGGCACTGCTCACCGGAGCGGAACTCTTCTGGATCTCGACGGTCCGCCCCGACGGACGTCCCCACGTCACCCCGCTCCCCGCCGTCTGGTCGGACGGCGCGCTGCACTTCTGCACCGGACCGGAGGAACGCAAGGCCCGCAACCTGGAGACGAACCCGCACGTCGTCCTGACCACCGGCACCAACACCTGGAACAAGGGCTACGACCTGACGGTGGAGGGCGAGGCTGTCCGGGTCGCCGACGACGGCAGGCTGCGCGAACTGGCGGCGGCCTGGGAGGCGAAGTACGGCAGCTTCTGGCACTTCGAGGTGCGGGACGGCCACTTCCACCACGGGCCGGGACACGCTGCCGTGTTCTCGGTGGCGCCGCGCACGGTTTTCGGCTTCGGTAAGGGGGAGCCGTTCAGCCAGACCCGATGGCGCTTCGCGTGACACCGAGAGCCCGCACCGACCGGACCGACCTCGCCGACTCAGCCGGAGGAACCCCGATGAACATGGCCATGACCCTCGAAGTGCTCCCGCTGCCCGTCAGCGACATCGACCGGGCCAGGGACTTCTACCGGGACAAGGTCGGCTTCCACGTCGACATCGACCAGGAGGTCATGCCGGGCATGCGCATCGTCCAGCTGACGCCCCCGGGCTCCGGCTGTTCGATCGCGCTGGGCGACAGCATCTGGGAGATGGCGGGCGGCGTCCGCCCGGCGCCGGGCTCGTACCAGGCACTGCAGCTGTGCGTCACCGACATCAAGGCGGCCCACGCCGAACTGACCGCCCGCGGCCTGGAGATCTCCGAGCCGGTCGTGTACGCCCCCGACGACGGGGCCACCTTCATGTACTTCAAGGACCCCGACGGCAACGGCTGGGCCGTCCAGGAGTACCGCCGTCGCGCCACCGAGCCCCTGCACCGGCTCCTGACGGACCTGGCGGAACGCCGGAAATAGGGCACGCCGAGGACGTCCATGGACGCCGATGACCTGATCAGAGATCGTCGGGAAGGATCCGGAAGCAGCTGTACCGCCCACCCGCCGGGCGCAGGGCCCGGAAGTCCCGGAGGTCTCTGGTGAGGATGGCATCCGTGTCGTACTCGGCGGCAAGGGCGACGTTGACGGCGTCCACCAGATCCAGGTCGAGTGAGGCGTACCGCGCCCGCACGGCCAACGCGGCATCCATGATCTCCGGCGTGGTGGGCGCCAGCACCAACCGCATCTGCCGCACACGCTCCGTGAGGGAGCGAAGGATTCCGTCGGCGGCCGCGCGCCCCGCCCGGCTGCCCGCCACCTGATGCACCTCCGTGAGCGCCGGCGGGGTGGCCACGAGGAAGCCGCACCGGTCCGCGGCCTTTCTCGCCGTGTGGTGATCGGGGTCCGACCGGTTGAAGAGGGTGAGGATGCCGGAGGTGTCGGCGATGGCGATCACGCCGCGCGGCCCCGGTTCCGGCGCTCACGCTCCGCGTACCCGTCCGACACCGCCGCCCGGATCTCGTCCTCGTCCACGGGAGCAGCACCCAGGTCGAAGGTCTCCTCGTCGGAGACGAACGGCTCGTCCCAGACACGGTGCGCCAGGGCGATCCGGTGAATGCCCTCGCGAATGATCTCCGCCTCCGGCACACCGAGCCGTCGGGCGGCCTCTTTGATGAGGAGCAGGTCACTGTCCTCGGCGTATACGTTGGTGCGCTTCAGAGCCATGTCCATCATGGTACAGATCATGTACCACGGCGTGGCCGAACGGACTCGTCGGCCGCCCGGGTCACCCGTAGGTGTACCGCACTCCGCTTTCCCCCACCCGCCCTCACCGCCGCACCTACCGTCGTACGCCTCGCGATACGACGCGACGCGTACGACGGAGGGGTGCGGATGCCGGTGGACGGTGAGGCGATGCGGGTCGGGGACGGGACGGACGAGCCGGGCTGGGAGGTCGACCCGGACGACGAGTGGGGAGTGGCCGTCATCACCACGGTGGGGCGGCAGTTGAAGTTGCGGCGGGAGTCCGTGGGCATGCGGGTCGCCGACTTCGCGGCGGCGATGGGGTACGGGGAGGACCTGGCCTACAAGGTCGAGGCCGGCCACCGGATCCCCCGCCCCGAGTACCTGGAGAAGGCCGACGAGGTGTTGGGCGCGGGCGGACTGCTCGCCGCGATGTCGGAGGACGTGGCGAAGGTCCGGTACCCGAAGAAGGTACGGAACTTGGCGAAGCTGGAGGCCCAGGCGGTGGAGCTACTGTCGTACGGCAGCCACAATCTTCACGGAGTCCTGCAGACCGAGGAGTACGCTCGCGCGCTCCTGAGCACGCGGCGGCCGACGCTCTCGGAGGACGAGTTGGAGAGGGCGGTCGCCGCGCGTACGGCTCGCACCGCCGTCTTCGGGCGGAAACCCGCGCCGGAACTGAGTTTCGTGCAGGAAGAGGTGACTCTGCGGCGTCCGATCGGGGGCAGGATGGTGTTGCGCAGGCAGCTCGAACACCTCCTGGAGTTGGCGCAATTGCGCTTCGTTTCGATTCAGGTGATGCCGACGTCCCACGGAGACCATCCGGGGACCGGAGGGCGCGTCCAGATGCTCAAGTTCGCAGACGGCACAGCGGTTGGCCGTGCCGATGACGAGTTCGGCAGCCGCCCCGTCACCGAACCTCGGCACCTGCGGATTCTGGAGCTGCGCTATGGCATCATCCGAGCCGAGGCGCTGACCGGACGAGAGTCGTCGGCTTTCATCGAGCAGGTGCTGGGGGAGACATGAACCGCAAGGGATCGGTCGCAGACGACGTCGAACTGACCTGGTTCAAGAGCAGCTACAGCGGCGGTGGAGGCGGTAACTGCGTCGAGGTCGCCGTACGCCCCGAAGCCGTCCACGTCCGGGACTCGAAGGACACCCGGCGCCGGGCGCTGGCCGTCTCCCGCCGCGCCTGGTCGGCGTTCACGGCGTCGGCGTCCGACGTGCGCGCCTGAACCACCGGAACGATCATTTGCGGCAACCGGGGTCGTGCGCTTACCGTACCGAAAGTAAAGGCAAGGCTTGCCTAAGTTTCTGCTTCAGGTGCGGTGCGCGCTCCATGACGGCATCCCGGGCTCCGGGCGTGGGTGGGCCGGCGCCTCCCCCCTTCAGGAACCGTGGAGTTCGACCATGCGCCCACCCCGCCCGCGACTGCCGATCGAGGCCGCCGCGTCCTCCTCCGAACCCGTGGTGCGGAGCGGGACGTGACCTCCGGACTCTCCGCGATCCTTCCCGACCTCTCGCCCTGGCGCTCCTCCCGCGACTTCCGGCTCCTGTGGGTGCAGGGGCTGGTCACGACCTTCGGCAGCTTCATGGCCCTGGTCGCCCTGCCGCTCCAGATCAAGGAACTGACCGGATCGCCCCTCGCCGTGGGCGCCATGGGCGCGGTCGAACTGGTGCCCCTGGTGGTCTTCGGACTGTACGGCGGCGCCCTCGCCGACGCCGCGGACCGGCGCAGGGTCATCCTGCTCACCGAGGCCGGACTGGGCGTGCTCGCGCTCGTGCTCCTGGTCAACGCGATGCTGCCGGAACCGATGCTGTGGCCGCTGTACGTGGTCGCGGCCGGGGTCGCGGCCCTGGCGGGGCTCCAGCGGCCCGCGCTGGACTCGCTGATGGCCCGGATCGTGCCGCACGACCAGCTCCCGGCGGCGGCCGCCCTGAACGCGCTGCGCTGGCAGATCGGTGCGATCGCCGGACCCGCCCTGGCCGGTCTGGTCGTGGCGTACGCGGGCAACGCCCCGGCCTACGCCACGACGGCGGCCGGCTTCGCCGTCTCGCTGCTGCTGTGCCTGCGGCTGTCCCCCATGCCGGCGGCCGAGAACGCCGGGAAGCCGTCGCTGCGCGGCATCGCCGAGGGGGCGCGGTACGCCTGGTCGCGGCCGGTACTGCTGGGCACGTACGCGGTGGACATGGCGGCGATGTTCTTCGCCTTCCCGAACACGATCTTCCCGTTCCTCGCCGACGAACTGGACGCCGACTGGTCGCTGGGCCTGATGTACGCGGCGGGTTCGGTCGGCTCGGTGGCGGTGAGCCTGACCAGCGGCTGGGTGTCCCGGGTGCGGCGGCACGGGCTGCTGGTGGTGTGCGGCGCGGCCGGCTGGGGCATGGCCATCGCGGCGGCCGGGTGGCTGTCGGACATCTGGCTGGTGCTGGCCTGCCTGGCCCTGGCCGGGGCGGGGGACATGCTCAGCGGACTGGGCCGCTCCACGATCTGGAACCAGACCATCCCCGACGAACTGCGCGGCCGGCTCGCGGGCATCGAGGTGCTGTCGTACAGCGTCGGTCCGCAGCTCGGACAGGTCCGGGCGGGCGCGATGGCCGGCTGGACCGGGACCCGTCCCGCCTTCTGGACCGGCGGTCTCGCCTGCGTGGCCTCGGTGGGCCTGCTCGCCGTCGCGCTGCCGAAGCTGCTCACCTACGACGCGCTGACCGACGAGGACGCCCTCCGCCGCCGCTCCGCCCACACGGCCGCGACGGGTGGGCCGGATCCGGCCGGGACGGTGGAGAAGGCGGACAGCTGACGGCCGTGCCGGGCGGCCGCGAGGACCGCCCGGCACGACGGGGGATCACGTCAGGGGAGTGATCCGGATGTTGCGGAACCTCACCTCGTTCCCGTGGTCCTGCAGCCGGATCGCTCCCGCGGCGGGAGTCTCGGACCGGCCCGACGCGGTCGGTCCGTCGAGGGCGACGTCGTCGTGGACCTTCTTCCCGTTCCACACCACGGTGACCCGGGCGTCGGCGGTCTTGCGGCCGCCGTCGTCGAAGCGCGCCGCGCGGAAGTCGATGTCGTAGCTCTGCCAGGTCTCGGGCGCCGTCGCCGCGTTGACGTCCGGTGCCCGCTTCAGGTAGAACGCCCCCGCCTCGTCGGTGTCGAGGGTGGTGTCACCGTAGGAGTCGAGGATCTGGAGCTCGTAGCGGTCCTGGAGGAAGATGCCGCTGTTCCCCCGGTCCTGTCCGGTGACGTCGGGCGGGAGCAGCGGGACCCGGAACTCCACGTGCAGCCTGAAGTCCTGGTAGGCGTCCTTGGTGCGGATGTCGCCGCAGCACACCTCCATCGACTTCTCGTCACCGAGCGGCCATCGCAGGTTCCGGCCGTCCGTGTGCTGCCACTGCGCCTGGGAGGCGGCCGTGCCGTCGAAGAGCGGAACCTCGGCTCCCCGCGGATGGACGCTGAGCATGTCGAGATTGACATGGCCGGTGTCGCCCGCGTCGAACCGGTAGGAGACCGTGTTGCTCCCGGCGCGCAGCGCGAGCCGTTCGGTCCGCGTGGACCAGGAGTCCCAGTCGTCGGTGGGGGGGAGCTGCGTCTGCCGCAGTTTCTTCCCGTTGACGTACAGGGACAGGGACTTGGTGCCCCGGAACGGGTTGGGCCCGTTGGAATAGCGCAGCCCCACGTCGTAGGTGCCCGACTTCGGGACCGTCACGTCGAACGTCGTACCGGCCCTGCCCTCGGTGGCGTAGCGGTCCACGAAACCGCTGCCGGAGTGGCCGGCGTGGTCGGTGTTCACCCCGGCCGTGCCCGTCAGGCGCGCCTCCTCGGCCTCGTACCGGGTCGCGGGGGCGGGCTGCTTGCCCGGGATCCGATTGAGGGTGTACCAGGCCTCGGTGTTCCACAGCTGCTCGCCGGAGTCCGAGGTGAAGGGGCGCGGGGAGCGGAGGTGGACGACGCGGCCCGGCTGGAGGCCGTCCAGCCGGAGCCTGACGGTGCGCCGGTCCTTCGAGAGCACCGCCGAGCGCACCGCCAGCCGCTCCTCGGCGATCTTCGGGCCGCCGTAGTCCGCGGTCGGCGTGTAGCGCCACTGCTCCGCGCGGTAATGGGCCGCCAGCTGCTCGGCGGTGGCGTCGGACAGCGGCTGGGTGTAGGTCAGGTCGAAGCCGCCGGGCACGGCGCGCATGGTCTTGACGTCGAACGTGTTGCCGCCGTTCGGGGTCAGCTTCTGCAGGCCGAACCTGAGCTTGCCCTCCTGGCCCCAGTTGCCGTCCGCCCCCAGGCCGCCGACGTAGATCGCGCCGTCGGGTCCCTGGGTGACCCGGTTGACGCCGGCCTCCAGGCCCTGGGTGTAGCGGAAGACGGCCCCCTGGTACTGGCCCCCGACCTTCTCCAGGTAGGCGCGCTGCAGGCCGCCGTAGGTGACGTCGCCCAGCAGCATCTGGCCGGCGAACGCGCCCTTCCTCAGGTACAGGGGAGTGGAGGGCGAGTTGGCGATCTCGTTCTGCGGCAGCCACAGCACCGGCTCGGTGACGGGGGAGTCGTCGAAGGGGCCGGCGGGCTCGGTGTAGTGGTTGAAGAAGCGGTCCTGCTTGATCTGGACGAGCTTCGAGGAGGGAAGCCAGCCGCCCTGGTTGTCGGTGGCGAAGATGCTGCCGTCGGGCCCCCAGCCGATGCCGTTGGGCGTCCGCAGTCCTCCCGCGACCGGGCTGATCTTCCCCGTCCTCTTGCTGATCTTGTACGTGGCCCCGCGGCCCGGTGCCGGCTGCGGCACGGTGGTCGCGCCGCCGAGGTCGATGGCGACGGAGAGGTTCACGTAGAAGTGGCCGTCCCGGTAGAGCAGGCCGAAGGCGAACTCGTGGAAGTTGCCCCCGTAGGGCCAGGTGGCGACCGTCCGGTACTCGTCGGTCACCTCGTCGCCGTCGCGGTCGACGAGCCGGGTCAGCTCGTGCTTCTGCGACACGTACAGGGACCCGTCGACGTACTTGATCCCCATGGGCTCGCGCAGCCCGCTCGCCACCTCGGTGACGGTGACCTTGTCGCGGCCGGTGGCGCCGGTGACGTCGTCGAGCAGGTACACCTCTCCGGCAACGTTGTCGGTGCCGCCCCAGGTGCTGATCGCCAGACGTCCGTCGGGCAGCCAGTCCATGCCGCTGACCTGAGGCTCGAAGCCTTCCGGACGCAGATCGGTGAGGGTCAGGTCGGGGCGCACGCCGGTGAGCGGGAGGCCGTCGCCGGGGGAGTCGCCGCTCGCCTCGCACTCCTTGCGGCCCGGCGCCGTGACCCGGACGACCCCGGCGTCGGTGCTCAGCACGTCCCGGGGCACGATCGTGAAGTCGCTCGCCCCCGGCGGCTTCCAGGCCAGCTGGAGCTGCTGCCCGCCGTCGCGTTCGAAGTGGTCGATGCGCAACGGGTGGGCCCCGGCGGTGAGATGGACCGTGCCGTCCTTCGGCTCGGCACCGTGCAGCCCGTCGTGGTCGATCACCGTGTCGCCGTCGATCGCCAGCCGCGAGCCGTCGTCACTGGTCAGGCGGAACACGTACGAGCCGTCGCTCGGCACGTTCAGGTAGCCCGACGCTTCGGTGACGAAACGGTCGGCCAGCCCGCCGAAGTCGGCCTCCGTGGACCAGTCGACCGTCGGCATCAGCTTGTCGTGGTTGGGGGTCTGACCCGGTTTCAGGGTGCACAGCTTGCTCAGCGGCGTCTGCACGTCGAACACGCGCAGCGTGATGCCGGGTTCCTGGGGCGGGATGTCCGCGGGAGCTGCGGTGGCCGGCGGCGCGGAGCACAGTCCGGCGGTCAGCGTTCCCGCGAACAGGAGGGGGACGAGGTGTTTTCGGGCGCGTGGGAACAGACGGTGGCGCATTGGTCCTCCACGAGTACACGGGTAGGGGACCGGACCGTGCCGGATTTCGCTCCGGTCTGCTGCGGTGGCGCTGTACTTGCGCCGTCAAGCTAGAGGACTTCCGTTTGACATGTCCATACTTTGTCATCGGAGAGTTCAAAGTCCGGGACCGTGCGGCCGGAGGGGAGGAGCCGCCCCGTTCCTGTGAGTTGTGCGGGAGTCCGGCGCAACTCCGCCCGTCGGAGGCCGGGGACGCGCGGAACAACACGCCCCGATCAGGACATGTGCGGCCTCGCGCCGCCCCCCGCTCCCATCCGGCGCACAGAATCTCCCATCCCCCTCCCAGCCGCTCCGGCGAGCCTTGCTCCCGGCACACCGACCGGTGCGCCGGTCACAGCGACTTGTTCCTGGAGAGCCGATGATCGAAGTGCGTGGACTCACCAAGCGCTACGGAGAGGTCCTGGCCGTCGACGACCTGAGTTTCACCGTGCGCCCCGGAGAGGTGACGGGCTTCCTGGGGCCGAACGGGGCCGGCAAGTCCACCACCCTGCGGATGGTCCTCGGCCTGGACGCCCCCACCTCCGGCACGGCCACCGTCGGCGGCCGGCCCGCCGCCGCGCACCCCGTGCCGCTGAGGGCCGTGGGCGCACTGCTGGACGCCGGGGCACTGCTGCCCGGCCGGAGCGCCTTCCACCATCTGCTGGCGCTCGCGGCGAGCAACGGGATCCCGCGCCGCCGCGTCGACGCCGTACTGGAGGAGGTGGGCCTCTCCGAGGTGGCACGGCGTGCGGCGGGCACGTACTCCCTCGGGATGAAGCAGCGGCTCGGCATCGCGGCCGCCCTCCTGGGGGATCCGCCCGTACTCGTGCTCGACGAACCGCTCAACGGCCTCGACCCCGAGGGGATCGTCTGGATCCGCCGGCTGATGCGGCGCATGGCCGCCGAAGGACGGACCGTGATGATGTCCAGCCACCTGATGAGCGAGGTCGAGATCACCGTCGACCACCTCGTCGTCATCGGCCGGGGCCGGCTCATCGCCGACACCGGCGTGGCGGACTTCATCGCCTCCTGCTCCGAGCACACGGAGCGCGAAGTCGTCGTGCGCACCCCCCGGGCGGTCCCGTTCGGCGGCCGGCTCGCGGCAGCGGGCGGAGCCGTGAGGCCGGCCGGCGAGGACGGCCTGATCGTGACCGGCCTCGACGCGGCACGGATCGGCGCCCTGGCCGCGGCGGACGGCGTCGAACTGCACGAACTGGCCCTCCGCCGGACCTCCTTGGAGGAGGCCTTCATGGAACTGACCCGGGACAGCATCGAGTACTCCGCGCAGAAGGCCTCCACCGCGAGGGACTCCGCCAGGAAGGAAACGGCCCGATGAGCCAGGACACCGTCGACAAGCGCACGGCACGGGCCGAGGGGCCGGTGAGGACGCGGCAGGACCGGCACGGGACCCCGGCCGGACCGGCGGGCCGGGCCACGTCGCTCCACTGCCTGCACGCCGAGTGGATCAGGGTGCGCACGATGCGCTCCACCCTGTACGTCGTGCTGGGCACCCTCGTCGCGGGTGCGGCCCTCGCCGCGCTCAACGGCTCCGCGTCGGGGGACGAGTACGCCACCATGACGGCCGAGGACCGGGCCGCCTTCGACCCCCTGGCCATCAGCACGCAGGGCTACATCCTGGCGCAGGTCACCCTGGCCCTGCTCGGCGGCCTGGTCGTCACCGCCGAGTACGGCAGCCGCACGATCGTCGCCACCCTGACCGCCGTGCCCCGCCGCGGCCGGGTGCTCGCGGCCAAGGCCGCCGTGCTCACGGCGATCGCCCTGCCGACCGGAGTGGCGACGACCTTCGGCGCGTTCCTCGTGGGCCGGGCGGCCCTCCAGGGCGCCGGGGCCCCGCACCACGCCCTCACGGACCCGGAAGCCTGGCGCGCCGTCCTGGGCGGCGGACTGTACCTGGCGCTCGCCGCGCTGCTCGGACTCGCCGCAGGCACCCTCATCCGCAGCACCACGGCCACGGTGACGACCCTGTTCACGGCGATGCTGATCGTCCCGGCGCTCGCACCGGCGCTGCCCGGACCGCTCGCCGACGGGACGGCGAAGTACTGGCCGCCGTCCGCGGGCGGGCGGATCCTCACCGGCTACCGTGACCCCGATCTGCTGACACCGTGGCCGGGGCTCGCCGTGATGGCAGGCTGTGTCGTGCTCCTCCTGACGGCCGCGTTCCTCACCTTCCGCGGGCGGGACGCGTAGACGGGGCACCGGGACCGGCGGGGCACGACGAACAGGACGGGACGGACGGGACGACTGTGGCGGAACACTTGCTGGTCGTGGAGGACGACGCCACGCTGCGCGAACTCCTCTCCGCGAGCCTGCGGCTGGCCGGTTTCGAGGTGAGGGCGGTGTCGGCCGGCGCCGAGGCGATGGCCGCGGTGCGGCAGGAGCGGCCCGACCTGATCGTCCTCGACGTGATGCTGCCGGACTTCGACGGGTTCGAGGTCGTGCGCAGGCTGCGCGGGGAGGGGCCACCGGCAGCGGCAGGCCCGCCGCCGGTCCTGTTCCTCACCGCCCGGGACGCGGCCGAGGACCGGATCGGCGGGCTGACGGCCGGCGGTGACGACTACGTCACCAAACCGTTCAACCTGGAGGAACTGATCCTCCGGATCCGGGCCATCCTGCGCCGCACCGGCGGCCGGCAGCCGGACGGACGGCTGGTCGTCGGCGATCTCGCGCTGGACCCCGAAGGGCGTCACGTCACCCGTGGGGGACGGACGGTCCCGCTCTCCCCGACCGAGTTCGACCTGCTGCGCGTCCTGATGGAACACGCCGGCCGGGTGCTGTCCAAGGAGCAGCTACTCGAGCTCGTGTGGCGCTACGACTTCGGCGGCGACGACAGCATCGTCGCCTCGTACGTCAGCTACCTGCGGCGCAAGGTGGACGCCGGTGAGCCCAAACTGATCCACACGGTGCGCGG
>NZ_LIRG01000489.1 GCF_001419695.1 Streptomyces prasinopilosus | reverse complement strand
CTCGCCCTGGCCGGATGCGGCGGCACCGGCACCGGTCCCGCCGACGACGCGGGCGAGGGCGGCGGCCCGCCGAGGAAGGGCGGGCGACTGCGCGCCGCGTTCGCGGGCGGCGGCGCCGGCGAGACCCTCGACCCGCACATGGCCAACCTGTTCGTCGACGTCGCCCGGGCCAAGGCCCTGTTCGACAAGCTCGCCGACTACGGTGCCGACCTGTCCGCGCGGCCCCGCCTGGCCGAGCGGTGGGAGCCCAACCGGACCCTGGACCGCTGGCGCGTCACCCTGCGCGAGGCCGTCTTCCACGACGGCAGGCCGGTCACCGCGAAGGACGTGCTGTACAGCTACCGCCGCATCGCCGACCCGGAGCGGGCGTTCCGCGCCAGGGCGTCCCTGGAGCCCGTCGACCTCGACGCCAGCCGCGCCACCGGCGAACGCGCCGTCGAGTTCGTCCTCAAGCGGCCCACGGCCGAGTTCCCCAACGTCCTGGCCGCGTTCGGCGCCTACATCGTGCCCGAGGGCGCCACCGGGTTCGACCGGAAGCCGGTCGGGTCCGGTCCGTTCCGCTTCCGGTCGTTCACCCCGGGCCGTTCGGCGGTCTTCACCCGCCACGACGACTACTGGGAGGGGCCCCCGCACCTCGACGAGATCGAGTTCGTCGTGGCCAACGAGGAGTCGGCCCGGGTCAACGCGCTGCTCGGCGGGCAGATCGAGTACGCCCACGAGCTCAACCCCGCCACCGCCCGCGCCCACGAGGACGGGGGCCGGATCGGGATCGTGCGGCTGCGGGGCAGCGCCATGCAGGCGTTCTGCATGAAGACCGACCGGCCGCCCTTCGACGACGCGCGGGTGCGCCGGGCGTTCTTCCTCATCGCCGACCGGGAGGAACTCGTCGACGGCGCCCTGTCCGGCGCGGGCGAGGTCGGCAACGACCTGTTCGGCAAGGGCTACGAGTACTACGCCGACGGGCTGCCGCAGCGCGCACAGGACCTCGACCGGGCGCGTGCCCTGCTGAAGCAGGCCGGCGCCGAGGACCTGAAGGTCACCCTGGACACCTCGGCCGTCGCCGCCGGGTTCACCGAGGCCGCGAGCATCTTCCGCGACCAGGCGGCGAAGGCGGGCGTCACGGTCGAGGTGCGGATGGGCAGCAAGGACTCCTACTGGAGCGACGTCCTCGACCGCGGCACCCTGTGCTGCTACCGCTCCGGCGCCATGCCGATCGAGGCCCACGTCTCCCAGCGGCTGCTCACCGACTCGACCACCAACGCCACCCGGTGGCGGCACGAGGACTTCGACGCGCTCTACCGGCAGGCCCAGTCCACCCGCGACAAGGGCGGACGCGCCGCCCTCTACGAGCGCATGCAGCGCCGCCTGCACGCCGAAGGCGGTTTCCTGGTCTGGGGGTTCGCCGACTGGATCATCGGCACGGCCCGCACCGTGAGGGGCGTGGAGACGGAGGCACCCGCCAACACCCTCGACTGGGCCCGCTTCGACACGGTGTGGCTCGCGTGAGCGGACTGCGCTCCTTCGTCGCCCGGCGGCTGCTCCTCGGCGTCCTGCAGACCGCGGCCGTGGTGCTGCTGGTCTTCGCGCTCACCGAGGCGCTGCCGGGCGACGCCGCGGTCGCCCTGGCCGGGGACCAGCCCGACCCGGAGCGCGTCGAGGCCGTCCGGGAGGCGATGCGACTGGACCGGCCCGCGGGGGAACGGCTCGCCGACTGGGCGGCGGGGCTGCTCCACGGCGACCTCGGCACCTCCCTGGTCTCCGGCCGTCCGGTGAGCCGGTACCTCGCCGACGGCTTCGGCCCCACGCTGCTGCTGGCCGCGCTCACCGTGGTGCTGCTCGTGCCGGCCGGGTTCGGGCTCGGGGTGCTGGCCGCCCGGCACGCGGGCCGGCCGGCCGACCGGCTGATCAGCTCCGTGACGCTCGCCGTGTACGCCGTTCCGGAGTTCGCCCTGGGGGTCCTGCTGGTGACCGTCCTCTCCCTGCGGCTGGGGTGGCTGCCGCCGACCGCCGTCGGCCACGGCACCGAGCTGCTCGCCCACCCGGCCGTGCTCGTCCTGCCCGTCCTGGTCCTGCTGTCCCGGCCCGTGTGCTCGCTGGCGCGGATGGTGCGCGCCGGCATGATCGACGCGCTCGCCTCCCCGTACGCGGCGCAGGCCCGCCGCTACGGCGTGTCCGGCGCCCGCGTCCGGTACGCGCACGCGCTGCCCAACGCCCTGGCCCCCGCCGCCCAGCAACTCGCCCGCACCGTCGACTGGCTGCTGTCCGGCGTCATCGTCGTGGAGGCCCTGTACGCGGTCCCCGGACTCGGCACCGTTCTACTGGGCGCCGTCGCCGAACGCGACGTCCCCGTGGTCCAGGGCCTGGCGGTGGTGTTCGGCGTCCTGACCGTCGTACTGAACCTGGGCGCCGACCTGGTCGCCCACCGGTTCGCGCCCCGGGCGGGGGTGGCCGCGTGAGACGCCCGCGCCCGGGCCGCTTCGCCCTCGGCGTCACGATCGTCGCCGTGCCGCTCGTCCTCGCCCTGCTCGGCCCCGTGTTCGCGGGCGAGCCGGGCCCGCGGGCCGCGTCCTTCACCTCGGGGGACGGCCACTGGCTCGGCACCGACTTCGTCGGCCGGGACGTCTGGCGGCTGGTGCTGCACGGCGGGCGGCCGGTGGTGCTGACCGCGCTCGCCGCGACCGCCCTGGCCTGCCTGGTCGCCCTCCCGGTCGGTCTGGCCGCCGCGCTCACCCGGCACCGGTGGCTGGAGGAACTGCTGATGCGGCCCCTGGACGTGCTGCTCGCCGTCCCGTCGCTGCTGCTGGTCCTGCTGGCCGCCACCGTGTACTCCCCCGGCCCCGCCGGTCTCGTCCTGCTGGTCGCCGCGGCCAACGTGCCGGACGCGGCCCGTCTCGTGCGGGCCGCCGCCGCGGAGGCCGTCACCCGGCCCGCGGTGGAGGCCCTGCGCCTGCAGGGGGAGACCCGGTGGCGCATCGCCGTCGGCCACGTCGGCCGTTCCCTGTCGCGCACCCTGGCCGCCGACGCCGGGACCCGGCTGACCGGCGTGCTCTACCTGGTCGCCACGGCCGCGTTCCTCGGCGTCGGCGTGGCGCCCGACGCCGCCGACTGGGCGGTCATGGTCGACCGCAACCGCGCCGGCCTGTTCGTCCAGCCGTGGGCCGTGGTCGTCCCCGCCCTGCTGATCGTCGCCCTGACGACGGGGACGAACCTCCTCTTCGACGCCGCGCTGGACGAGGGCCGGGACGGGGGCCGGGGCGCCGCGGGCCTCCCGGCGGGGCCCGGCGGCCCGGGCGGAACCGTTCCGCATCACACGCAGAAGGGCGTACACCCGTGAACGGAGAAGGGCGCACACCCGCGCACCACGAGACCACCCCCGTGCCCCACGAGGCCGCGGCGGTGCCGCACCGGGCCGCCGCCGCGGGTCCCGTGGCCGAGATCCGCGACCTGCGCGTCGAGGTCGGCGGCCGGGCGATCGTCGACGGGGTGAGCCTGCGGGTGTCGCCCGGCACGGTCACGGCCCTGGTCGGCGCTTCCGGCAGCGGCAAGACCACCACCGGCCTCGCCCTGCTCGGCGAGTATCCGGCGGGCGCCCGCGTCACCGGCGACGTACGCGTGGGAGGCGCCGGCCGGGTCACCGGCGACGCGCGTGCGGGGGCCTGCGGCCTCGTCGGTTACATCCCCCAGCACCCGGCCACCGTCCTCAACCCCGCCCGCCGCGTCTCGGCGCTGCTGACCGACCTCGCGCGCGCCCAAGTAAGCCACCTCCCACGCGGGCGGCGCCGGGCGGAGGCCCGCGCACGCGTCCTGCGCGCCCTCGAAGAGGCCCAGCTGGCCGACGGTGAAGCCCTGGTGCGGCGCTATCCGCACCAGCTCTCCGGAGGCCAGCAGCAACGCGTCGTCCTCGCCCAGGCGCTGCTGCTCGGCGCGCGCGTCATCGTCGCCGACGAGCCCACCACCGGTCAGGACGCCCTGACCAGGAGCCGCGTCGTCGAGCGGTTCGCTGCCGTCGCCGGCCGCGGTGTCGCCGTCGTGCTGCTCTGCCACGACCTGGACGTCGTCCGGGCACTCGCCGACGAGGTGGTGGTCCTGCGGGCGGGCCGGGTCGTCGAGTCGGGCCCGGCCCGGCGGATCCTGCGCTCGCCCCGGCACGAATGGACCCGCGAACTGCTCGGCGAGCAGCCCCGGTTCCCGCAGCCGGACGGCTCGCCCCGCACCGGGCGGCCCGTCCTGCGGGTGCGCGGCCTGACCGCCCGGCACCGCGACGGCGCCCGCGGCACGGCCGTGGTGCTGCGCGTCCCCGCACTCGACCTGTACGGGGGCGAGTGCCTCGCCGTCGTCGGCCGTTCCGGCAGCGGCAAGACCACCCTCGCCCGCTGCCTCGCCGGCCTCCACCGCGACCGCGACGGCACCGTCCTCCTGGACGGTGCCCCGTTGCCGGACAGCGTGCGCGACCGCGGCCGCGCCCAGCTCGCGGCCGTGCAGTACGTCTTCCAGGACGCGCACGCCGCGTTCGACGAACACCGCTCCGTCCTGCACCAGGTCGCCCGTACCGCGATCCGCCTGCGCCGCACCGACACGGACACGGCGACGCGGGAGGCATCGGCCCTCCTGGCCCGCCTCGGACTTCCCGGGGACCTGGTGCGCCGGCGCCCCGGCCGGCTCTCCGGCGGCGAGCTCCAGCGCGCCGCGCTCGCCCGGGCCCTGCTCGCCCGCCCCCGCGTCCTCGTCTGCGACGAGATCACCTCCGGCCTCGACACGCTCACCCGCCGGCACCTCCTCGGCCTCCTCACCGCGCTGGTCCGCGACCGCGGCGACCTGTCCCTGGTCCTGATCACCCACGCCCTGGACACGGCCGCCCTGGCCCACCGGATCGCCGTCCTGGACGCCGGCGAGATCGTCGAACAGGGACCGGCCCGGCGGGTCCTGACCGCCCCGAGCCATCCGTTCACCGTCTCCCTCATGGGGCGGAGGAACTGACCCGGTGGAGGGCCCTCGACGGATCCGCGGGCGGGGGAGCCCGCCGGAGCCCGGCTCACCGCCGCCGTCACCGTCTCCGCCCCACCGGGGCCGACGGCCCGCGCGGGCCGTCGGCCCCTCCGGGAACGGCCGGGACCGGAGGGACCGGAGGGGCCGGAGGGACCGGAGGGACCGGAGCGAGGCCGTCCTCGACGGCGAGGACCTCTCCGCCGTGGTGAACGCCGCCGGGGGGAGCGCGCCTCCCGCCCGGAGCGCGCCGGCCGGAGACCGACGCGGGCGCGGCTGCCCTCCCCCCGGTGCTCCGCCGCGAGCACGCCCGCCCCCTCCCGCGGGTCCGGCGGGGTCCGCTCCCTGGAACCGGTTCCGGGGACGGAGCGCTCCGCTTCCCGGCGCACGGGACGGGCGTCGCACATCCGCTCCCCGTTGTCCAGGGCCTTGTGGCCCTGCTCCCCGGGGCCCTTGGGGCATATGCCTCCGATGCCATACTGACCTGCGGTTTCTCCCCGTCGGGAGGCGTCTGCCCGGTGTCCGTACACCGTCGGACCACTTCCCCGGCCCCGTCCGTTCCCCAAGGAGCCCAGCCATGCCCCGATCCCTGCGCCCGCTTCCGGCGAAGACCCCGGACCGACCGGGCGGGCGGGTTCCCGTTCCGGTCGCCGCCCCGGCCGGGGGCGGCGACGGCGCCGCACGGGTCGCCTCCACCGGGCGCGAGACGGAGAGGGCCCGCTGACCATGGGCGCGGAGGACAGGACGTACCACTCGCTGCTCGCCCGGCACGAGGCGATGCGGCTGCGGCAGCAGCTGCTCTCCCCCGGGAAGGACCCGGGCACCGGCCACGGCGGCCGGTCCCCGGCCGAGGAGACGTACGACGCGGCCGCCGACCGGCAGATCATCCTGCGGGACCTGGACCTGGTGGGTCCGCTCGACGAGCTGATCACGGACCTGTACCGGGCCCTGTTCGCACGGCACCCCTCGCTGCGCTCCCTGTTCCCCGCCACGATGGCGTTCCAGCAGGAGCACCTGGCGCGGGCGTTCTGGTACCTGATCGAGCACCTGGACCGCCCCGAGGAGATCACCGCGACCTTCACCCGGCTCGGCCGCGACCATCGCAAGCTCGGCGTGCGCCCGGCGCAGTACGCGGCGTTCCGGGACGCGCTGTGCGAGGCGCTGCGGGTCCGCGCGGGCGAGTACGGGAGCCCGGAGCTCGAACGGGCGTGGACGCGGATGCTGCAGCTCGGCATCACCGCCATGGTCCGGGGCGCGGAGTCCGCGCTGCACGAACCACCGTGCTGGCGCGCCGCGGTGACGGGCCACCGGATGTGCGGGCCGGACCTGGCGGTCCTGCGCCTGCTGCCGCACGAGACCTTCCGGTACCGGGCCGGCCAGTACGCCTCGCTGGAGTCCGCCCGGCTGCCCCACACCTGGCGCCCGTACTACCTGGCCGAGGGGCCCGGCCCGGACGGGGAGGTCGAGGTGCACGTCCGGTGCACCGGCCCCGGCGGGGTCAGCGAGATGCTGGTGCACCGCACCGCCCCCGGGGACGAGGTACGGCTCGGCCCGCCGAGGGGGGACCTGACGCTCGGCGCTGAGGCCCCGGAGACCCTGCGGCTGGTCGCCTGGGACACCGGCTGGGCCGCGATGAAGGCGCTGCTGCAGGAGCTGGACGGCCGTGTGCGGCGCTCCCCCGCGCAGCGTGCACGCCGGGTGCGGCTCTTCCTGGGCGCCGACCCGCTGTCCGGCCTCCACGACACCGGGTACCTGGCCGGCCTCGAACAGCGCCACTCGTGGCTGACCGTGGTCCCGGCGGCGGCCGGCGCGCCGGGCGAGGGCACGTACGACCGGCTGGTCCTCGCGGTGACCCGGAGCGCCCCCCTCACGGAGGGCCGCACCCTGGTCGCCGGGCCACCGGACATGGTCCGTACGGTGACGGCCGGGCTGGTCCACGCCGGGCACTCCGCCGACCGCATCGTCCACGACCCGCTGCCGGTCGGGCCGCCCGTCCTGCCGCGGTTCACGGAGCGGCACGGGCCGGCCGGGGACTTCCTGCCCCCGGGACGGCAGGTCCCCGCCTGAACCGGCCGCCGGGACGCGGACCGGCCCCCGCCTCGCGCCGGCCTCCCCGCGGGGAGGCCGCGTCCCGCGGGCGGCCGGGACCACCCCGCCCGAGACATGAACTGCGCGCATGCCGCACCATGCGAATCATTCATTTGCTGGATGCAGGGCCGGACACTTCACTGGGGTCATGACCCCTCCCCCTTCCTCCGACGTCGACCTCTTCGCCGACGACGTCCTGGTCGACCCCTACCCCGTCCACGCCGAACTGCGGGAGCTGGGCCCCGTCGTCCACCTCCGCGAGAACGACGTCTACGCGCTGACGCGGTACGACGTCATCCGTGACGCGCTCGCGGACTGGGAGTCGTTCTCCTCGGCCTCGATCGCCTTCAACCCGATGGCCAACGAGGCTCTCACCGGCACCTCGCTCGCGTCCGACCCGCCCGTGCACACCCGGCTGCGCGCCACGCTCACCGAGAACCTCTCGCCGCGTGCGCTGCGCGGCCTCAAGGGCGGGATCGAGGCCAAGGCGGACGCCCTCGTCGCCGAGCTCGTCGAGAAGGGTTCCTTCGAGGCGATCGACGCCCTCGCCCGGGCGTTCCCGCTGGAGGTCGTCGCGGACCTGATCGGCTTCCAGGGCCACGTGCGCGACAACATGCTGCGCTGGGGGCAGGCCGCCATGCAGGTCCTCGGCCCGATGAACCAGCGCACGGCCGAGAACTTCCCCATCGCCGGCGAGCTGTACGGATGGTGCTCCCAGGTCGGGGCCGGGGACCTGGCCGAGGGGTCGGTGGGCCGCGGCATCTTCGACGCCGAGGAGCGCGGGGCCGTCCCGCCGGGCACGGCCGGCCACATCATCCACCAGTACCTCGGCGCCGGCGTCGACACCACCATCGCGGCGATCGGCAACATCGTCGCCCTCTTCGCCCGGCACCCCGACCAGCTCGCCCTGGTCCGCGCGAACCCGTCGCTGGTGCCGGCGGCGTTCAACGAGGTGCTGCGCTTCTGGCCCCCCATCAACACCTGGGGCCGACTCGCCACCAAGGACGTCGACATCGCCGGGACCGTCATCCCCGCGGGCGCCCAGGTCGCGGTCCTGCTCGGCGCCGGCAACCGCGACCCCCGCCACTACGAGAACCCGGACGCCTTCCTCGTCGAACGCAACCCGGTCGACCACCTGGCGTTCGGCTACGGCCCGCACGGCTGCGCGGGCCAGGGGCTCGCCCGGCTGGAGGCCCACGCCGTGATCGAGGCGCTCTCCCGGCGCGTCGAGCGTCTCGTCACCGGACCCGAGGTCCGCGTCCCCGGCAACACCACCCGGAGCATCGAGGAGCTCCCCGTCCTGGAGGTGATCTCCGCATGAAGATCGTTCTCGACCGTCCCCGCTGCGAGGGCCACGGCCTGTGCGAGGAGGCCGCCCCGCAGCTCATGCACCTCGACGACGAGGGCGAACTCGTCCTCGACCGCGAGGAGGTCGACGGGGCCGACGTCGCCCTGGCGAACGCCGCCGCCCGCGTGTGCCCGGTCGCGGCGCTGAGGGTCGCATGAGCACCGGCACCCTGGACCGCGTGGTCGTCGTCGGCAACGGGATCGCCGGGCTCACCGCGGCCGACACGCTCCGCGAGGCCGGCTTCGACGGCGAGCTGACCGTCGTCGGCGACGAACCGCACCCGGCGTACAGCCGCCCGGCCCTGTCGAAGGCGCTCCTGCTCGACGGCGACGACCTGTCGTCGCACGAACTCCCGCCGACCGGCCACGGGGCGACCGAACTCCTGGGCGTCCGCGCCACCGGACTCGACCTCGACCGCCGGCTGGTCACGCTCGACGACGGTACGGACCTGCCGTACGACCGCGTCGTCCTCGCCACCGGCTCCCGGGCGCGACGGCTGTCCGACCTGCCCGAGGAGCTCACCCTGCGGGGTCTCGACGACGCCCTCGCCCTACGCGAGCGGCTGGTGGACCGGCCGTCGGTCGTCGTGGTCGGCGGGGGCCCGCTCGGCATGGAGATCGCCTCGGGCTGCCTGGCCGCCGGCTGCCGGGTCACCCTCGTCTCCCAGGGGGCCCCGCTGATCCTCCAGCTCGGCCCGCACCTCGCCGGTGTCTTCGTCAAGGCCGGACTGGACCGGGGGCTCACCGTCGTCGAGACCGAGCTGGCACGGCTGGAACGGCGCGGGGACAGCACCCGGGTCGTCCTCCACGAGGGCCCGGTCCTCGAGGCGGACCTGCTCGTCTCCGCCGTCGGCGACCTGCCCAACACGGAGTGGCTCGCGGGCACGGGTCTCGCGGCGCAGGGTGCCGTCGCAGTCGACCCGCGCGGGCTCGTGCGTCCCGACGTCGCGGCCGTCGGCGACCTCGCGGCCGTCCGGACCCCGAACGGCCCGCGCCGCGTCCCCTTCTGGAGCAGCGCGATCGAACAGGCGAAGGTCGCCGCGCGGGCGCTGGTCCGGGGCGACGAGGCGCCACCGCTCCGGTTCCAGCCGTACTTCTGGACCGAGCAGTTCGGGCTGACCCTCAAGGCGGTGGGCCACCTGCCGCTGGACGGGGAACCCGAGTACGTCGACGGGGAGCCCGGCGGCGGGCCGGCGCTGATGCGCTGGTCGCGGGAACACGGCAGCGGTGCGGCCGCCGCGCTCGACTACCGGATCCCCATCCCCCGGCTGCGCCGCATGACCCAGGACGTATGACCCGGGCGGCCGCGTAAGGTCGGTTCCATGGGCGACGGGGAAGAGGGCACCACGGGTTCGGGGCTGGACCGGCTGGCGTCGGTCAACCTCAACCTGCTGGTGCCCCTTCTCGCCCTCCTCGAGGAACGGTCGGTGACCAGGGCGGCGCAGCGGGTCGGCCTGTCGCAGCCGGCGATGAGCCACGCCCTCACCAGGATGCGGCGGCTGCTGGGCGACGAACTCGTCGTCCGGCAGGGGACGGGCATGACGCTGACCCCGCGCGCCCTGGAGCTGATCCCCCCGCTGCGCAGCGCGCTGGAGCAGGCGGCGCGCGTCGTGAACTTCCCCTCCTTCGACCCCGCCACGGACCGGCGCGTCATCACGGTCGCCCTGACGAACAGCACCGCGTTCGTCATCGGCCCCCGGCTGACCCGGCTCCTCGCCGAACGCGCCCCGCACACCACCCTGCGCCTGCGGACGATCACGGTCCCGACCGAGGCCACCTTCACCGACCTGGGCGTCGACGTCGTCCTGATCTCCGAGGGGCACTTCTCGCCGTACCCGCGCGAGCGGCTGTACAACGACCGCTGCGTGGTGGTGGCCTCACCGGACACCCCGCCGGAGGCGAGCGCGCTCGACCTGCTGACCACCCAGCCGCACATCGTCGTCGACACCGACCGGCGGGTCTTCCCGTACTCCGTGCTCGAGGAGAAGGGCATCCCGTACCGCGTCGGCCAGCTGAGCTCCGACTTCCTGCTCGTGCCCTTCCTGGTCGCCCGCGCGGGCGACCAGG
>NZ_LIRG01000488.1 GCF_001419695.1 Streptomyces prasinopilosus | reverse complement strand
GAACACCGAGCTGTTGCGGGGCCGCACGTCCTGCACCCTTAAGGGACAGCTCGACACCGGTCTCGACGTGCGGCCCCGCAACAGCTCGGTGTTCCTCCCGTCGGCCGCGAAATCCCTCAGCTCCTGGGCCGGGTAGAGCCAGACCACGGCACGGTGGCGGTCGAGGCGGAACTCCGCGGGGGCCAGCAGCCCCAGCCGGGCCAGTCGCGTGAACCGGTCCTTCGTCACCCCCATGAGCAGCGCGCCCTCCGTGGCGCCCACGGTCCTGACGCTCTCGCGCAGGGCCTGCGGATGTCCCGGCCGGGCGCGGATCCGTTCGAGTTCGGCGCGGTCCACCCGGCGGCCGGATCCCCGCTCGCCGAGGGTGGTGCGGATCTTGCCGAGGTCTGCGGCGAGCTCGAACTCGCCGGCCGTGAGGCCGAGTTCCTGTGCCGCGTGGTCCGCCGTGACCCAGGAGACGGTGGTCGTGACCGCGTGCGTGGTGGTGTCTTCGGACATGCCGGTCTCCCCCGTGGAGTGTGCTCGGCCGGCGCCGTGCGCGCCGCCCGGAGAGAACCGTATCCGCTTTGTCACTCTTCGTGACCGGCCTGTGGACAACTCCACGGGGGCCGGCGGACGCGCGGGTCAGATGTCCGTGGGGCCGCCGGGCTCCGGGCGGCGGGAGTCCACGTCCAGGTGCTCGCCGACCCGGTTGACCAGCAGTGTCATCTCGTACGCGATCCGGCCGATGTCGGCCTCGGCCCCGCTGAGCACGCACAGGCAGCTGCCGCTGCCGGCCGCGGTGACGAAGAGCACCGCGTCATCGAACTCGATCATCGTCTGGCGCATTCCGCCCGCGCCGAAGTGCTGTCCGGAGCCCTTGGCCAGGCTGTGCAGTCCGGACGAGACCGCGGCCAGGTACTCCGCGTCCTCGCGCCGAAGCCCCGTGCTCGTCCCGGTCACCAGCCCGTCGGTGGACAGGACCAGCGCGTGCCGTACCTCCTCGACTCTCTGGGTCAGGTCGTCCAGCAGCCAGTCGAGTCCCCGTTTTGGCGTCATGCCGCGCATCTCCCCCTTGCTCCTCCCCGTACGGATCCCCCGCCAGCCTTCCCCACGGCCGGGCGCCGGACAAGGAGGATAGAAGCCATGGGACAGAGGATGACCGACGAGGAATGGCGGGAGTTCGTCTCGTACGGAACCCGCACCGCCACGCTCTCCACCGTGCGTGCCGACGGCAGCCCGCACGCGGCGCCGATCTGGTTCGTGCTCGACGGGGACGACGTGGTGTTCAACACCGGCCGGGAGACGGTGAAGGGGCGCAACCTGGTCCGGGACGGGCGGGTGGCCCTGTGCGTGGACGACGACCGGCCGCCGTTCTCCTTCGTGCTGCTGCGGGGCCGGGCACGGATCTCGGAGGACCCCGAGGACCTGGTGCGTTGGGCGACGCGGATCGCCGCGCGCTACATGGGCCAGGACCGTGCCGAGGAGTTCGGGGCGCGCAACGGCGTGCCGGGCGAACTCCTCGTCCGTGTCGCCGTCGAGAAGGTCCTGTCGGAGAGGGGCGTCGCGGACTGACGGCCGGGCCGCGGCACGGGGCCGTACGGTCCGGGCGGCCCCGCGCGGGGTGACACGGCCCGGGTGCCCCCGCCCAGGGTGACACGGCCCGGGCGGCCTCGTGCGGGGCGACGAGGCGGGAGTCGGCCGTGGCCGGATCCGGTGCCCCGGCGGTGTGAGCGAGCGCGGGCGGAGGACGGCACGTCGTCGCGGCTCGGCGGGTGCCCGGGCCCGGGCGCCGGACGGTCCGGTGGGGGATCATGCCGGGCATGAGCGACGACCACACCCGTGTCCAGGAGTTCTTCACCGAGCGCGCCGCCGGCTGGGACCGCCGGTTCCCCGACGACGGCCCGGCCTACGCGGCGGCGGTGGCCGGGCTGGGGCTGCGCGAGGGCGCCCGGGTGCTCGACGCCGGCTGCGGCACCGGGCGGGCCCTGCCGCCGCTGCGTGCGGCCGTGGGCCCTTCCGGGACGGTCCTCGGGGCGGACCTGACCCCGGCCATGCTGCGGGAGGCCGTGCGGGCCGGACGGGACCGTGACGGGACGCTGCTGCTCACCGACGTCTCCGCGCTGCCGCTGCGCCCGGGATCCCTCGACGCCGTGTTCGCGGCGGGCCTGATCGCACACCTGCCCCACCCGGCCGGGAACCTCCGGGAACTCGCGCGGGTGGTGCGTCCCGGCGGCGTGCTCGCGCTGTTCCACCCCCTCGGCAGGGCGGCGCTCGCCGCGCGCCAGGGCCGCTCGATCACGCCGGACGACCTCCGCGCGGAGCCGAACCTCCGCCCGCTGCTGGCCGGTTCGGGCTGGCACATGACGTCGTACGTCGACGAGGACGCCCGGTTCCTGACGCTGGCAGTCCGCACGGGCTGAGCGCCCGGAACCGCGCCGACCTCCCGGCCCGCGCACCGCACCCGGCGTCCCGCGGACGCGGACCGGGGACGACGCCGACCGGGGACGCGGACCGGGGACGCACGGCTCCTCCGGCGGCCGGCCCCTCGGGGAGGCAGCGGCGGTTCTCCCGTCAGTCGTGGTCCGGGTGGAGCTTGCGGTGGGTGCCGGAGCGGCTGATGTCCAGGTCCAGGAACGAGGTCAGCGGGGTGCCGCCGTTCCAGAAGCCGAGCAGGTCGACGTCGATCAGGCACAGCCGGTGGCGAGCGGCGAACCGGCGGGCCGGTCCGGTGAAGACGCAGGAGGCCACGAAGACGGGTACGTCGGCGCCGTGTTCCGCGCGGGCCGTGCCGTTGAACGTCTGGAGGTCACGGCTCCCGACCGTGCGGTGTCGGGCGTACCGCTTGCACTGGACGACGAAGCGGCGGCCGTCGGGCAGGCGACCGGTCACATCGGCTCCGAGGTCCCCGGCCCCGCCGGTACGCGCGACGTCGGTGCAGCCGTCCCGGCGACACAGGTCGGCGACGTACCTCTCGAACTCGCGGCCGTCCATCGTCCAGACCGCGTCCAGCGACCGGCGCGCCCGCCGTCGCGCCTCTTCGGCGAGCCTGGCCCCTTCCGCCCGCGCCGCGCGCCGCCCGGCGCGTACCGCGCCCGCGACGACGACCGCGGCGGCCGCGGCGGCGGTCAGCACCACCATCAGCACCGTCCCCATGCGTCCCGTCCCCCCTCTTCCTCTTCCTCCGGCCGGAGTGCCGCCTTGTTGCTCCCCCTTCGGGTGCCGGTTCATCCGGCGAGGCCGACCGGGCGGGGGATTCCCCGGGCACGGGCGCCGCCGAGCACCGGTTCCATGAACGGGCGGGCCGGGGGGGGGCGGCCGGGTGCCGCCGGAGGCCCCGGCATTCGGGGTGAACGAGCTGGCGTGCCGGGCGGTCGCGCGGGAGCCGCCGGGGCTTCCGGTGGCCCGATCCGGTCGGGAGCGCGT
>NZ_LIRG01000487.1 GCF_001419695.1 Streptomyces prasinopilosus | reverse complement strand
GCAGCAGGGTCGTCCTGCTGGTCGGCAGCGGGGACAACGGCGGCGACGCCCTCTACGCCGGAGCCGGGCTGGCCCGGCGCGGCGCCGGCGTCACGGCGGTACTGCTCGCGCCGGAGCGCGCCCACGCCGCCGGGCTCGCGGCACTGCGCCGGGCGGGCGGCCGGACCGTGGAGATCACCGGCAGCGGCACCGGCGCCGCCTCCGGCACGGGGACCGCTGCCGCCGCCCTCGCGGCCGTCCGGCGGGCCGATCTCGTCGTGGACGGCATCGTCGGAATCGGCGGCACGGGCGGACTGCGTCCGGAGGCGGTCCCGCTCGCCGAGGCCGCCGAACGGTACGGCGCCGCGGTCGTCGCCGTCGACCTGCCGAGCGGCGTCGACGCGGACACCGGCGAGGTGCGCGGCACCGCGCTCCGGGCCGACCTCACGGTGACCTTCGGGACGCACAAGCCGGCGCTGCTCGTCGACCCGGCGCGGGAGTACGCGGGGTCGGTGCGGCTCGTCGGCCTCGGTCTCGACCTGCCCGCCGCACCGGACCTCGAGGCGCTCCAGCACGCCGACGTGGCCCGGCTGCTGCCGGTGCCGGGCGCGGAGAGCGACAAGTACCGGCGCGGTGTCGTCGGGATCGCCGCCGGGTCCGCCCGTTACCCCGGTGCCGCCGTGCTCGCGGTCGCCGGTGCGCTGCGGGGCGGCGCCGGAGCGGTGCGGTACGCCGGTCCCGCCGCGCGGGACGTGATCGCCCGCTTCCCCGAGACGCTGGTGTCCGACCGGGGGCCGAAGCACGCCGGACGGGTGCAGGCGTGGGTCGTCGGGCCGGGCGCCGGGGACGACGCCGGCCCGGTGGCGGAGGTGCTGGCGGCGGACGTCCCGGTGCTGATCGACGCGGACGGCCTGCGGCTGGCCGACGCCGCGGCCGTGCGGGCCCGCTCCGCGCCGACCCTGCTGACCCCGCACGCCGGAGAGGCCGCCGCGCTGCTCGGCGTGGAACGCGAGGAGGTCGAGGCCGGCCGGCTGGCCGCGGCGCGCGAACTGGCCGGACGGTACGGGGCGACCGTGCTGCTCAAGGGCTCCACGACACTGGTCGCCGGCCCGAAGGACGGGGACGGCGCCGCGGTACGGGTGAACCCGACCGGGACGTCCTGGCTGGCCACGGCCGGGAGCGGGGACGTCCTGTCCGGTCTGGCGGGCTCGCTGCTGGCGGCGGGGCTGTCGGCCCGGGACGCCGGCAGCGCGGCGGCCTACCTGCACGGGCTCGCGGGACGCCGCGCGGCGGACGGCGCGCCGGCGGGGGCGCACGACGTGGCGGAGGCGATCCCGGACGCGTGGCGGGACGTCATGCGCGGATGAGGCCGCCGGGTCCCGGGCGGCGTGCGGAGCCCGGGCGGGGTCCCGGCCCCGGACGTCGTCGTACCATCCCACCGCGGCGGTCCCGGTCGGACCACTCCCGGTGGGGCGTCGTACCGCTCTGAGAGACTGAGGTGCGATGAACGAGAACGATGCTGTGCGGAAGGCGACCCTCCGGGCCCGTGCCGAGATCGACCTGGGCGCGCTGCGCGCCAACGTGCGGAGCCTGCGCGCCCACGCGTCCGGGGCCGCCCTCATGGCCGTGGTCAAGGCGGACGCCTACGGGCACGGCGCCCTCGAGTGCGCGCGGGCGGCCGTCGACGCCGGGGCGTCCTGGCTCGGCACGGCCACCCCGCAGGAGGCGCTGGCGCTGCGCGCGCCCGGCGCCGGGATCCCCGCCGACGTGCGCGTCATGTGCTGGCTGTGGACGCCCGGCGGGCCGTGGCGGGAGGCGATCGAGGCCGACCTCGACGTCGGCGTCGGCGGCATGTGGGCGCTGGAGGAGGTCACCGCGGCCGCGCGTGCCGCCGGGCGGCCCGCACGCGTGCACCTCAAGGCCGACACCGGCCTGGGGCGGGGCGGCTGCGTGCCCGGCGACTGGGCCGCGCTGGTCGCCGCGGCCCGCGCCGCCGAGGCCGGCGGACTGCTGCGCGTCGTCGGTCTGTGGTCGCACCTCGCCTGCGCCGACGAGCCGGGACACCCCTCCATCGAGGCACAGCTCACCCGCTTCCGGGAGATGGTGGCGTACGCCGAGCGGCAGGGCGTGGACCCCGAGGTCCGGCACATCGCCAACTCGCCGGCCGTCCTCACCCTCCCCGAGAGCCACTTCGACCTCGTCCGGACCGGCGTCGCGATGTACGGCGTCTCGCCCAGCCCCGCGATCGGCACCCCCGCCGACTTCGGGCTGCGCCAGGTGATGACCCTGACCGCCTCCCTCGCCCTGGTGAAGCGCGTCCCGGGCGGGCACGGCGTCTCCTACGGCCACCACTACGTCACCCCGGGCTCCACCACCCTCGGCCTGGTCCCGCTCGGCTACGCGGACGGCATCCCGCGGCACGCCTCCTCCGCCGGCCCGGTGCTGGTCGAGGGCAAGCCGCGCACGGTCGCCGGGCGGATCGCGATGGACCAGTTCGTCGTCGACCTCGGCGGGGACGAGCCCCCGCCGGGTGCCGAGGCGGTGCTCTTCGGCCCCGGCGACCGCGGCGAGCCCACCGTCGAGGACTGGGCGCAGGCCGCGGGCACCATCGGGTACGAGATCGTCACCCGGATCGGAAGCCGCGTCCCGCGCGTCCATGTGAACGACGCGCACGACGCGCGTGCGTGACGGCACGGCGCCGTGACGGCCCGGCGGCATGACGGAGCGGGCCGCCGGAGCGTCCGTACGTCCCCACGCCCGCCCGGGCGCACGCGCCCGAGGAACGACAGAGGAGCCAGTACGTGAGCGAGAGCAGTGCGGAGGCCCTCGGCACCGCCGTCACGGCGGCCGCCGCCTCCGTCGCCGACGTCCCGCCCGGCGGCTGGCGCCGGGCGACGGGGGTCGCCGGCGTCGCGATAGGCGTGCTCGCCACGGGCGCCGCCGCCGGAGTCGCCATAGAACGGATGACCGTCGGCCGGGGCATGCGCAAGAAGGCCCGGCTCGCCCTCGACTCCGCCGGGCCGTACGGCTCGCTGCGCGGCACCCCCGGCAAGGCGTACGCCGAGGACGGCACCGAGCTGTACTACGAGGTCGACGACCCCGACCCCGACCCGGACGCCGCACCCGCGCGCCGCCGCCGGCTGTTCGGCCGCAGGGCGCCCGCCCCCGTCACCGTCGTCTTCAGCCACGGTTACTGCCTCAGCCAGGACTCCTGGCACTTCCAGCGGGCCGCGCTCAAGGGCGTCGTACGGGCCGTGTACTGGGACCAGCGCAGCCACGGCCGTTCCGGGCGGGGCGCGGCCCAGGCCGAGCGGGGCGAGCCGGTCACCATCGACCAGCTGGGACAGGACCTCAAGGCCGTCATCGACGCCGCCGCGCCCGAGGGGCCGATCGTGCTGGTCGGGCACTCCATGGGCGGGATGACGGTGATGGCCCTCGCCGACCGGTACCCCGCGCTGATCCGCGAGCGGGTCGTCGGCGTCGCCCTCGTCGGCACGTCGCCGGGACGGCTGGGCGAGGTCAACTTCGGACTGCCGGTGGCCGGGGTCAACGCGGTGCGGCGGGTGCTGCCGGGGGTGCTGAAGGCGCTGGGGCAGCGGGCCGAGCTGGTGGAGAAGGGGCGCCGGGCCACGGCGGACCTGTTCGCCGGGATCATCAAGCGGTACTCGTTCGCGGCCCGGGACGTCGACCCGGCCGTCGCCCGGTTCGCCGAGCGGATGATCGAGTCCACCCCGATCGACGTCGTCGCCGAGTACTACCCGGCGTTCAACGAGCACGACAAGACCGAGGCCCTCGCCCGCTTCGCCCCTCTCCCGGTCCTCGTGCTGGCCGGGGTGCAGGACCTGATCACGCCCAGCGAGCACAGCGAGGCCATCGCCGCACTGCTGCCGGACGCCGAGCTGGTGCTGGTGCAGGACGCCGGGCACCTGGTCATCCTGGAGCACCCGGACGTGGTCACCGACCGCCTCGCCGATCTGCTCGCCCGCGCCGGGGCGGCGCCCGCCCCGACTACCGTGGGTGGCTGTGACCCCGCCTCCCCCTGACGGAGACGGCCGCCGGCCCCCCGGCCGGCGGCCGTCTCCGTCAGGGGGAGGCGGGGTCACAGCCACCCACGGTAGTCGGGGC
>NZ_LIRG01000486.1 GCF_001419695.1 Streptomyces prasinopilosus | reverse complement strand
CCGGGCGGGCGCGGCCGCCGTCGGCGCCGGGCGCCTCGGGTCGCCGTCTTCGGACCGGCTGGCCATGCTGGTGCTGGGAGCGGCCTTCTTCCCAGCGACAAGGAGCACGGCATGTCCACGGACCCGGTCGGACGATTCCTGACGGCTCTGGACCCGGAGCACCGGGAGGCCATCGGTGCCAAACCGCGCGAGGAGCAGGAGCAGCTCGCGGCGGCCTGGGAACGGGAACTGGAGAGCGACACCGAACTCGACTCCCTCGACGAACTGTCCCCGCGGGCGGCGGAGGCCGAGGCGGCCCGCCGCGTCCTGGACCGGGAGACCGGCTCGGACCTGTCCGGCTGAGTCCCCGGTCGAGGAGCTCCGTCCGGCCGGGGTCCGCCCCGGGGAGCGGGTCACCGCCGGCCCGTCCCCGGCTCCGTCCGGTGCGGTGGCGCGAACGCGGGTGAGGACGGCGTCCGTCCTCCTCCCCCCCGTCCCCCCGGGTGTGGAAAGCTTCCCGCGTGCCCACCTGGATAACCCCGCGCCGCTTGGGCGCCGCCGCCGTCCTGTACGCCGTGTTCGCCGGGGGCTGGTACCTCGGCCAGCCCCTCCCTCACGTCGGCTGCGGTCCGTCCGGGCCGGTCACGGCCTCCGAGGTGACGATCACGGAGCCCGGCGACGTCGCCGGGGGCTTCGACCGGGGCGTCACCGTCATGTCCCGGGTCTTCACCACGGAGTTCGTCTCCGTCGAGGGTGTCGTGCCGTGCGACGCGACACCCGACCCCCGCCTCCTGGCCTGGCTGACCGGCGACTGGCGCTGACCCGCGGCGGGAGCACTTCTTCCGGCCGCGGCGGGAGCGCTCCTTCCGGCCCCGGCGGGAGCACTTCTTCCGGCCCCGGCGGGAGCGCTCCTTCCGGCCGCGGCGGGGCCGTTCGTCCTCGTCCCCGCCGGGACCGCTCCCCGCACCCTCGGCGGGACCGGTCGTGCCACCTGGGCCGGAACCCGTCGCGTCGCCCGCGGCGGGCCGGCCGTGTCACCCGAGTGCCCCCTCCTCCTTCGCCTCCGTGGCGGAGAGCGGGGTGGCGATGTCCTCCAGCGAGCGGCGTTCCGCGTTCACCGCGAGGAACGCCGCCACGACGCCCGCCGCGCACATCAGCCCGGCGCCGATCTGGAAGGCCAGGACGGTGTCGCCGACCACGCCGGACTCGGTCAGGCCGGCGAAGATCAACGGGCCGCTGATGCCGCCGGCGGCGGTGCCGAGGGCGTAGAAGAAGGCGATGGCCATGGCGCGGGTCTCCATCGGGAAGATCTCGGAGACGGTCAGGTAGGCGCTGGAGGCGCCGGCCGACGCGAAGAACAGCACCACGCACCAGCAGGCGGTCATGGTCGTGGCCGTGAGCGAGCCGTTGTCGAAGAGCCAGGCCGTGCCGAAGAGCAGGAGGCCCGACAGCAGGTACGTGCCCGAGATCATGATCCGGCGGCCGACCGTGTCGAAGAACTTGCCGAGGAGCAGCGGGCCCAGGAAGTTGCCGGCGGCGATGACGGCGAAGTAGTAGCCGGTGCTGCCGGTCGGCACGTCGAAGAAGGTGATGAGGATGGCGCCGAAGCCGAAGGTGATGGCGTTGTAGAGGAAGGCCTGGCCGATGAAGAGGGCGAGGCCGAGGACCGCGCGGCGCGGGTAGCGGCCGAAGACGGTCTTGGCGATCAGACCGAAGCCGATGCTCTTGCGCTGGTGGATGGTGATCTCACCGGCGGGCGGGGGCAGCGGCTTCCCCTTCTCCCTCTCGATCTCCCGTTCGACGGACGACACGAGTTCGTCGGCCTTCTCGCCCTGGCCGTGGATGAACTGCCAGCGCGGGCTCTCCGGGACGTGCCGGCGGACCAGGAGGACGACCAGGCCGAGGACGACGCCGAGGGCGAAGCTGAGCCGCCAGCCGAGGTCCTTGGGGAAGATGTCGGTGTCCAGCATCACGATGGACAGCAGGGAGCCGCCGATCGCGCCGAGCCAGTAGCTGCCGTTGATGATGAGGTCGACCCGGCCCCGGTAGTGGGACGGGATCAGTTCGTCGATCGCGGAGTTGATGGCCGCGTACTCGCCGCCGATGCCGAAGCCGGTGAGGAACCGGAAGAGGAAGAACCACCAGGTCTCGAAGGAGAGAGCGGTCAGCGCGGTGGCCCCCAGGTAGACGACCAGCGTCGCCATGAACAGCTTCTTGCGGCCGTAGAGGTCGGTCAGCCGGCCGAAGAACAGGGCCCCCAGGCACGCGCCCGCCACGTACAGGGCGGCGGCGAGACCCGTGATCTGGGCGGAGGTGATGTCCAGGCCGCTGCCTTCCTCGGCGATGCGGCCGGCGACGTTGCCGACGATCGTGACTTCCAGTCCGTCCAGGATCCAGACGGTGCCCAGGCCGATCACGATCATCCAGTGCCACCGGGACCAGGGCAGCCGGTCCAGGCGGGCCGGGACGGCCGTGGTGATGGTTCCGGTCGAGGCGGGCACTGCGGCCGACGACGCTTCCCCTGTCATGGCTCCCTCTCCGTCGAACTCCGCCGGGCTCCCTCGAGCTCCGCCGGGCGAACGTCTCCCTTGTGCCCTGGGCCGGGAGGAACACGCCCGCCGCGCCGGGAGGCCGCGGGGCCCGCCGCAGAGGGCCCCGCCGGCGGGGCCCTAAGCCCCCAGCATGCGGGAGACCGTGTAGATCAGCAGCCCGGCGAGAGAGCCGACGACCGTGCCGTTGATGCGGATGAACTGGAGGTCGCGGCCGATGTTGGCCTCGATCTTCTTCGTCGTGTGCTCGGCGTCCCAGCCCGCCACGGTGTCCGTGATCAGGGAGGTGATCTCCCCCCGGTAGGTGGTGACGACGTACACCGCGGCGCTCTCCAGCCAGCCGTCGACCTTGCCCTGCAGCCTGGTGTCGGCCGACATGCGCGCGCCCAGCGACAGCAGCGAGGCGCGGACGCGCAGCCGCAGCTCGCTGCGCTCGTCCTCCGCCGCGGAGACGATCATGGCCCGTACGGCCGTCCAGACGGAGGCGATCAGGTCCTGGACCTCGTCGCGGCCGAGGATCTCGCTCTTGAGGCGTTCGATCCGGGCGCGGGTCTCGGTGTCGGACTGCAGGTCGGAGGCGAAGTCCGTGAGGAAGCGGTCGAGGGCGCCGCGCGCGGGGTGGGCGGGCATGTCGCGCATCTCGGTGACGAAGCGCAGCAGCTCCTTGTAGACGCGGTCGCCGATCTTGCGGTCCACGAAGCGCGGGGTCCAGCCGGGGGCGCCGCCCTGCACGGCGTCCATCACGGAGTCGCCGTGCGTCACGAGCCAGTCGTGGGCGCGGGTGAGGACGACGTCGACGGCCTTCTTGTGGCCGCCGTCGGTGACGATCCGCTCCAGCAGCTTGCCCATGCCGGGCGCGATCTCCTGGGCGTCCGCGCGGCGGGTGATCGCCTCGCCGACCACCGCCTGCACGTCGGAGTCGCGCAGGACGGTCAGCGCACCGCGCAGGGCGGCCGACAGCTCGGCGGTGACCCGGTCGGCGTGCTCGGGCACCGCCAGCCAGGCGCCGAGCCGGCCGCCGATGCCGACGGACCGCAGCCGCCCGCGGACGACGTCCTCGGAGAGGAAGTTCTCACCGACGAACTCGCCCAGGGAGACGCCCAGCTGGTCCTTCTTGGTGGGGATGATCGCGGTGTGCGGAATGCGCAGGCCCAGCGGGTGGCGGAACAGGGCGGTCACGGCGAACCAGTCGGCGAGCGCGCCGACCATGCCCGCCTCCGCCGCCGCGGCGACGTAGCCCGCCCAGGCGCCGGCGCCCGCGTGGGACGCCCACTCGGCGAGGGCGTACACCACGGCGACGAACAGCAGCAGGCCGGTGGCGATGAGCTTCATCTGGCGCACTCCGCGCCGCTTCTCCTCGTCCGCCGGGCTGAACGTCGTCATCGTGCGGTGCGCGGCACCACCGGCGCGGGCCTGTGCGCGCGGGCCCTCACCGCCTCCGCCGACGCCCCCGCTTCCGCCTCCGGCGACCGCGGTGTCCTCCTTGCGCACGGCGCCCTTCGTGTGCGCGGTGTCCGTGGCGTCCGCCTCGCTCATCCGCCCGATCCGTTCATCCGTTCCGTCCCGCTCCATCCGCTCCGCCCGTCCGGTGATCCCTCACACATTGTCCCTTCCCGTCCGACTCCCGGAACGGAACAGGAGTTCCCCGCGTCTGTCCCATGAGTGGCCCGCTGATGCCCCGACGGACGCCCCGGCAGGGGATCCGGCGGGAGGATCCGCCCGGAGAACGGGCGGAACACGCTCCGGAAACACGGGGAATCAGGGGAAAATCAGGGCAATTCGCGCCGCGGGCCCGGGGCGGACCTCAGGGGGAAGCCGGAGGGAGACCAGGGAGAACCGGGGTCAAAGGCGGGTGACCGCCGGGAAGGAATCCCGGCGGGGGGCCGTCGGAGTGCCGCTCGTCCATGCCGCATCATGGGCTCATCCGTACGGAGTCTCGGACTCCGACCGTCCGAGGAGAACAGAACAGCATGACCGGGGGACGTGACGGGGGCGCGGGGGCGCCCACCGCGAAGTACCGCGCCCTGCTCGCCGCGGTACTCGCCGCGATCGTGGCGGTGTCCGCGGCCATATACGTCGGAGCGGCCGGGGTGCCGTCCGGCCTGTACGGCGACGGCGCCGGGGACCGCGCCACCCGCGCCGAGGCGCGCGGCGGCGACGGGCGCGAGGGCCGCGGGAACCCGGCCGCACCGGCCTCCACCGGCACCTGGGTCTCCTCCTGGGCCGCCCCGCCGGTCGGCGGCGAACCCGGCACCGAACTGACCGGCCTCGCGGACCGCTCGGTGCGCAACGTCGTGCACACCAGCGTCGGCGGCACCGCCGCCCGGATCACCCTGTCCAACCTCTACGGCCAGTCCCCGCTCACCGTCAGCCACGCCTCGATCGCCCTGTCCGCGGGCCGGGGCGACGCGGCGGCCCTCGCCGGCACCATGCGGCGGGTCACCTTCCGGGGGCAGACCACCGTCGTCGTCCCCGCCGGGGGCCAGGTGACGAGCGACGCCGTCCGCCTCGCCGTCCCGCACGACGCGGACGTCCTGGTCACCACCTACTCCCCCACCGGCTCCGGACCGGTCACCCGGCACACCCACGCCCGCCAGACCTCCTACGCCGCCGTCGGCGAGCACACCGGGGACACGACCGGCGCCGTGTACACCGAGGAGAGCACCTTCTGGCGCTACCTGACCGGGCTGGACGTGCTGAGCAGGAACGCGGAGGGCACCGTCGTCGCCCTCGGCGACTCGCTCACCGACGGCAGCACCTCCACCGTCGACGCCGACAACCGCTGGCCGGACGTCCTGTCCGACCGGCTGCGCGAGGCCGCCGCGGCGGGCCGGGACGTACCGCGCTACAGCGTCGTCAACGGCGGCATCAGCGGCAACCGCGTCCTCGCCGACGGCCTCGGCCGCCCCGCGGAGAACCCCAGCGCCCTGAAGCGCTTCGACCGCGACGTCCTCGGCCGGACGAACGTCAAGGTCCTCGTCGTCGACCTCGGCATCAACGACATCCTGCGCGACCCCGGCCTCGCCGACCCCGACGCGGTCGTCGGCGGGCTGAGAACCCTCGTCGACCGGGCCCACGCCCGCGGGCTGAAGGTCGTCGGCGCGACCCTGATGCCGTTCGGCGGCCACCGCGGATACACCGACGCGCGCGAGGCGGTGCGGCAGCGGATCAACACGGAGATCCGCGCGGGGCGCGTCTTCGACGCCGTCGTCGACTTCGACCGGGCGCTGCGCGACCCCTACGACCCGCGCCGGCTGCGCCCCCTCTACGACTCGGGCGACCATCTGCACCCGAGCGACCGCGGGTACACGCGGATGGCCGAGAGCTTCGACCTGGACGACCTGAAGGGCGGGGCACCGGCGCGGCTGTAGGGGGCGACGGGGCCGGGCCGCCTCCGTTCCGCCCCGTCCCGCTCCTTCCCGGCGGCAACGGCCGGGGAGCGGTCGGCCGCCTCGGCCGGGCATCCCGGTCAGCCGTCCCGGTCGGTGGTCCGGCCGACGGTCCCCGTCCTGCGGTCCCGGCCGACGGTCGCGGTCGGCGACGGCCTGGTCAGCGGTCCCGGTCGCGGCGGCGTTCGCCCTGCTCCTCGGTCCGCCGGCCGTGCGGGGAGCCGAAGCCGAGGGAACCGTGGCCGAAGCCGCCGTGACCGAGGGCGGACCGGCCCGGCCACGAGGCACCCGGCTCACGCAGGTCCGCGTCACCGCCCGCCGGCTCCCCGCGGCGGTTCGCCCTGCGCTCCAGCTTCTCGCGGCGGCGCTCCTCGCGGATCTGCTGCTTCTCCATCCGGGTCAGCTTGCGCTTGACGCCGACACCGCCCCAGAAGGCGAAGCCCGAGATGATCACGCGCGGGGCGCCCGGCTCGCCCGGCACGCCCTCCTCACGGTGGTCGAAGCCGCCCATGACGCCGATCCCGCGGACGACGACCTCGACGCCCTGCGGAACGATGACGTCGATCCCGCCCATGACCGCCACCGCGTTGATCACGATCTCGCGGTCCGCGAAGTCCGCCTCGCGCAGATCGATCTCGCCGCCGCCCCAGAAGGCGAAGCAGTTGAACCTCCGCGGCGCCGTCCACCGGCCCTTGCGCTGGAACCCCGACATCACGGCGACGGCCCACGTCGACGGCGCGTCGTCGCCGACACCCACCCGGCTCGCCCAACCGTCGCCCGGCTCGGGGGACTTCGTCAGGGAGACCACGGGGGCGGACACGCCGGGGGCGGGCAGGTCACGGGTGATCGGCTCGAGCTCCCGGTAGGTCCGCGCCCTGTACGTCGCGTCCAGCCGCTCCTCGAACTCCTCCATGTCCAGGCGTCCCTCGGCGACCGCGTCCCGCAGGACGGCGGCGACGCGCTCGCGGTCGGCATCGGAGGCGCGGAGGTCCGGAACTGCGTCGTCGGTCATACCCAGCAGCCTACGAGGTGGCCCCCGCCGAGGGCTACGAGACCACCCGCCCGGCACCGTCTTCCCGGCCGTCTCCCCGGCCGTCCTCCCGGCCCTCGCCCCG
>NZ_LIRG01000485.1 GCF_001419695.1 Streptomyces prasinopilosus | reverse complement strand
GCTGGCTGGCCGACTGGGTCGGCGCCGAGACCGACGGCATCGAGACCGGTGCCGACGACGAGCGCTCCGGGAACGCGTCCGCGGGCGTTCCGGCCGGCGGCTCCGAGGGGGAACGCCGGCTGCGTGCCGCCGTCGCCGCCGCCACGTACCTGCACCGGGCCGAGCGGCCGGGCGTGCCAGTCGGCGGCGCCGCTCTCGGTGATCTCCGGTGTCACGCCGAACACCAGGCGCACCGCCTCGGACAGGCCGCGCCGGGTGCCCCGGACCCGGTGCAGGTACGTGGCGGCGGCGACGGCGGCACGCAGCCGGCGTTCCCCCTCGGAGCCGCCGGCCGGAACGCCCGCGGACGCGTTCCCGGAGCGCTCGTCGTCGGCACCGGTCTCGATGCCGTCGGTCTCGGCGCCGACCCAGTCGGCCAGCCAGCGGGTGAAGTCGACCGGGGCGAGCGCGGGGTCGAAGTAGGAGTCCAGGTTGTCGAGGACGACCAGGAACGGCGCGAGGACCTCGTCGAGCCCGGCGACGAAGCGCTGCGCCAGGTCGTCGTCGGCGAAGATCGCGGGCAGCATCGCGCCGATCGGCGCCGAGGAGCCCAGCCCGTCGACGGAGCCCCTCACGCGCCCTCCCCGATCACGCGGACCCGGTGGTCGAAGGAGAACACCAGGGACGGGGCGGAGAGGTCGATCCGGTCCGTGGCCTCGCCGCGCTTGCCGGTGATCGGGTCGGCGGGGTGCAGCAGGACCTGGTCGACGAGTTCCACGCCGGGCACCCGCTGGAGCACCGCGAAGATCTCCCCGGCCTGCACGGGCCGCCCGAAGGGCCAGCCGGTGCCGTCGGCGCCGCCGGTGAGCGGGTCGAGGTGGCGGTAGAGGGCGTCGTGGGCCTGGCGGCGGACCCGGTCGGTGTCGGCGCCGCGGAAGGCGTGCACCGTGGAGACGACGGTGACGCCCTGGTAGAACGGCGGGCCGACGGCGAGCCGGGTGCCGATCAGCCGGCGCTCGTCGAGGTAGCGGGTGATGCGGGAGAGCAGCGCGTCGCCGGGGACGAGCTGTTCGAAGCGCAGCCGCCCGCCGGGGTCCGCGACGGCCTGCGGGACGACCAGGACCCGTACGGCGTAGGCGCCGTGCTCGCTCTCCTCGCCCTCCAGGCAGGTGATGCGGGCGGTGTCGGGGGCGGCGCGGCGGGCGAGTTCCTCGTAGTCGCGCAGGGTGACGGCGCGTTCCTGGGCGCGCAGGGTGATGGGGGCCCGGGTCTTGGCCTCCTCCACGGTCTCGCCGTCGACGCCGCCGCGCGCGGCCTCCCGGTTGACGACCTCGGAGACGTACGGCACGGACCGGCGCAGGACGCGGACGGCGCCGCGGGCGACGTTGCCGGTCCTGCCCCCGCCGGTGCGGTAGCGGCGGGCGCGGATGACGGCGCCCTTCGGGGGGACGGCGCCGTACTGGCGCAGGGTGCCGTCGGGTTCGCGCACCGCGGGGCCGAAGGCGATCTCGCCGGTGGCGGCGTCCAGGGTGATGTGCCGGTCGTGCGGGCCGGAGGCGGCGAAGTGGGCGACGACGTCCCAGTCGGTCCAGCCCTCGTGCTCGGCGGTCTGCAGCAGGACGGGCGGGGTGTCGCCGACGACGGGCGCGTGGGCGAGGCGCAGCCGCTGGCCGGGCAGGCCGGTGGACTCACCGAGCACCTCGTCGCGCACGGTCTCGGCGTGCACGGCGCCGGTGGTGCCGCCGACGGTGTACGCCTCGGCGGCCCGCACGGACGGGGAGGTGGTGTAGAAGGGCTGGCCGGTGAGGGGTTCGGTGACCCGGCAGCGCAGCCAGCCGCCCTCGTGCCCGCCGTTGCGGGAGAGCACGTGGCCGCCGGGGACGTGCAGGACGACCTCGCCGGGCCGGTTGAGGCCGCCGGTGACGTCGCGGTCGACCTCGCACTCCGTCCAGCCGTCCTCGGTCCATGCCTCCCACACCAGCGGGGGCTGGCGGGGGTCGACGCCGACGCCGTCGACGCGGCTGTCGAGTTCCAGGGCGACGGCGCAGTGCGGGACGGCGGTGCTCAGGCCGAACAGCATGCAGTCGCCGGGGCGGGGGGCCTCGGTGAAGCAGAGGACGTCCTTGCCCTCGGCCAGGTCGTCGGTGCGGTCGGCGACCGGCGAGCCCTGGTTCTGCACGGCCAGCCGGCGCAGCGAGGAGGGGACGACGGTGAGTTCGCGTTCGGTGGCGAAGACCACGGCCTCGTCGCGCTCGGTGCGGGTGGTGGCGACCTCGGTGCCCTCGGGCAGCACCACCGGCTCGTCCTGCGGGGCGGACAGCCAGAACGTGACGTCGGTCCGGGCGGCCGTCGGCGGGAACAGGGTGATGCCGACGAGGTCGAGGAAGGCCAGGTGGTTCTTCTCGGGCACCCGGTTGAGGCGGTACACGATCTGGTCCGCCATGTGGGCGACCGCCTCCACCAGCGTGACCCCGGGGTCGGAGACGTTGTGGTCGGTCCACTCCGGGGCGCGCTGCTGGATGTAGCGCTTGGCGTCGTCGACGAACTGCTGGAAGCGGCGGTCGTCCAGGTGGGGAGAGGGCAGGGCCATCAGCGGTCGCTTTCGGGGAGGGGGCCCGACGCGCCCGCGCCGGCCGTGCCTGCCGTGCCGGGCTCGTCATGGGAGGGGATGACGTAGAACGGGAAGACGAGGCTGCGCGGGTTGTTGGTGCCGCGGACGGAGTAGCGGACGTCGATGTGCAGGACGCCCTCGCCGGGTCCGGCGGTGACCTCCACGTCCTCGACCTCGATGCGCGGCTCCCAGCGGTCGAGGCTGGCGTACACCTCGTGCTGGATGCGGCCGGCGGTGGCCTCGTTGACGGGGGCGAACACCAGGTCGTGGATGGCGCAGCCGAACTCCGGGCGCATCGGCCGCTCGCCGGGCGCGGTGGCCAGCACCAGCCGGATGGCCTCCTCGATCTCCTTCTCGCCGCTGACCAGGGCGACGCCCCCGGTGGGGCCGATCCTCATGGGGAACGCCCAGCCGGATCCGACGAACTGCTCGGCCATCAGATCACCGGCTTTCCATTGACGGTGAACAGGCCCATGACCGGGACGGTGACCGCCCGGATGCCCACGTTGGCCACCGCGTTGATCTGCACGCTCCCCATCGCGGACAGGCTGGCCGCGCCCATGGCCTTCAGGGAGAGGGCGCCCTTGGCGTCGACGTTGACGGCGCCGATGGACGAGCTGAGGGTGACCGCGCCGCGGCCCTTGAGGGTGAGCGGGCCGCCGCTCTCGACGGTCACGGACCGTCTGCCGTTCAGGGTCAGGTCGGTGCCCGCCTCGACGGACACCGAGCGGCTTCCCTTGATGACGACGGTGCCCTTGCTGTCGACGGTGATCTCCGTCTTCGTCCGGTCCAGGTTGATGATCAGCTTGTCGTCGCCGGAGGCCACGCGGACGCCCTGCTTGCGGGCGCCGGTGGTCTGGCTGAGCAGGTCGACGCGGTTGGCGTCGCGGTCGGACAGGGTGTGCCGGACCGCCCGCCGCTTCACGGTGTCGTGCAGCGGCACGTCCCGCACGGGGGACGGCTTGTCCACGCCGTTGTAGAGCCCGCCGACGACGAACGGGTGGTCCAGCGCCCCCCGGTCGAACGCCACCAGCACCTCGTCGCCCACGTCGAGCGGGAAGATGCCGCCGCCGAACTTGCCGCCCATCTGCACCGTCCGCGTCCAGTCGGAGACGTAGGTGTCGTCCAGCCACGGGAACTTCAGCTTGACCCTGCCCTGCTTGAGCGGGTCCTGGACGTCGGTGACCAGCGCGTTGGCGACACCGGGCAGCCGGGGCGCGGCCGCGCCGGCGCCCCCGCCGCCCGAGGTGAGCCCGAACAGGGAGCGCCACTGGCGGCCGCTGACGGTGATCCAGGTCTCGTAGTGCTTGCCGTCGCCGAACACGTGGCGGACCGACGTCACCGTGTACTTCCCGTCGAAGGGGGAGCCGACGTCGGTGAGGGCGACCGGGACGCCGGGGCGCAGCTTGGGGTTGCCGACCACGGCGACCTCCAGCTCGGCGAAGGACGAGGTCACGTCGTCGGCGAGGGAGTCCGCGGCGTACTTCACCTCGTTCTGCCGGTCGTAGGGCTTCTCCGTCTCCACGAGGGGGACGATCCCGAACGCCGAGGCGGCCTTCTGGGGGGTGGTGCCGATGGAGATGCCGGGGTTGGAGGTGGCGGGCGCCGTCGCGGTCAGCTCCTTCTTCGCGACGACGTCCCAGCCGCGCGCCTCGACCCGCCCGTACTGGTCGGCGGAGGTCACCGCGGCCCGGCAGCGCAGCACGTCGTGTCCGGCCTGGAGGACGAACGTGCTCTTCTCGCCCGGGGTGCTGGTGGGGGGCGCGCCGGAGGCCGGGTCGGGGCTGACGAACTGGAACTTCCCCTTGGCGTCGAGGGACATCACCATCTCGTTCTCGTCGGCGAGCCGGGACAGGAAGTCCCAGTCGGTGACGTTGGCCTGGCTGATGAACTCGTAGACGGTCCTGGTGGACTCGACCCGGCCGACGGCGACGCCGTCCTGGCCGGCCAGGGTGCGGGCGATGTCCGACGCCGTCTGGTTGCGGTAGGCGGCGACCCGGCGCCGGCGCATCATGCGGTGGCCGCGGTCGTAGCCGCGGATCACGGCGAAGGTGCCGGTGCCGTCGTAGTCGCTCTCCATGCCGGTGACCTCGCCGGTCAGCAGCGGGTCGCCGGCGCCCTTGCCGTGGGCGACGGAGGAGAACACCACCTCGGTGCCGAACTTGATGCCCAGTTTGTCGAGCACCTTCCCGTGCTCGTCCCGGAAGGTGACGCGGAAGGCTCCCGGCACCCCGGCGCCCAGGTCCACCCAGCCGCCGACGAGCTTCTGGGCGTAGTAGGGCGGCACGGGCTTGCCGTCGAACGTGACGTGGAGGATGTTGGAGAAGGAGTGCTTGACCATCAGAACGCGACCTCCCCGGCCGCCGGCAGGATCAGTTCGGTGCCGTTGGGCAGCCGGGACGGGTCGTCGATGTCGTTGGCCTCGGCGATCGTGCGCCAGGCCGAGGCGTCCCCGTACTCCCGCCAGGCCAGCGACTGCAGGGTGTCGCCCGCCACGACCCGGTGCACGCGCCGCGCGGTGAGCGCGCCCGAGGTCGGGTTCTGGCCCTTGGTCTGGCCGGGGATCTCGTTCAGCTCCACCTGGCAGGCCGCCCGGATCGGCACGCCCGTCGTCCCGAACAGCGTGTAGCTCGCCCCCACACTGGCGATGTACGCGGTGAACCGCGCCGTGGAGAACGACCCCCACTCGAACACCACCCACGGGGTGGACGGCTGGTCCGCCGCGATGCTCTTGGCGGTCACCTCGCAGCAGGAGAACAACGCCTCGACCTTCTTCAGCACGCTGTTGTCACCGGGGTCGCCGGAGGAGTCCAGGAAGATCTCCATCGACAGGTTCCGGCCCTCGGACCCCATGAACTCGGGCAGCGGGCCGTCGCGCAGGGCGGCGGACGGCGTGCTCTTCCACTGGGCGCGGCGGGTGAGGGTCAGCTGCGACGGGTTGAAGTCGAAGTCGAAGGTCTTGATCAGACCGCCCGGGGTGGTGCTGTCGCCGATCGGGGGCTCGTGGATGGCCAGCGTGGCCCGCACCAGGCTCTTGCCTGCGCCGCCCTTGGAGCCCTTGCCTCCCTTGGCTGCCATGGTCCTTCGTCTCCGTCCTCGGTGCTCAGTGCTCGGTGCGCGGTCTCGGTGCGTGGTGCGCGGTGCTCGGCGCGCGGTGCGTGGTGTCCTGCGGCGGGGCGGTCCGTCCGGGGCTTCCGCCCGGGCCGCGGGTCCGGTCCCGCTCAGTCCGTGAAGCCGTGGTGCGTGATCTCCAGGACCTCCGTGGCCACGCCCGGACTCTCGGGGTTCAGGGAGGGGCCCTGCCAGCTCACCGGCAGGACGTCGATCAGCCCCCAGCGCGCCACCTCCGAACCGTCCGCGCGCAGCGCCGAGATCTGGGCGGTGGGACGGGTGACGCCGGTGGTCACGGACGAGATCCAGGCGGCGACCTTCGAGGTCTCCGGGGTCAGCGGGCGGGTCAGCCGGATGGTGGAGAAGGTGACCCGGGTCGGCAGCTGCCACATGAACCCGTTGTTGCCGCCCTCCTGGTACTGCTCGGTCTCCACCGTCGACGCCAGGCCCTCACATCCGTTGAACGCGCCGAGGCTCTGTCCGTCGATGGTGAGGGTGAAGAAGATGGTGGATCCCGGGTCGAGATCGCTGGGCATCGGAGGGCCTTTCGGGG
>NZ_LIRG01000484.1 GCF_001419695.1 Streptomyces prasinopilosus | reverse complement strand
TCATCCATCACCGCCGGAGCTTTCAACCCCCGCTCATGCGGGCGGGGGTGTTATCCGGTATTAGACCCCGTTTCCAGGGCTTGTCCCGAAGTGAGGGGCAGATTGCCCACGTGTTACTCACCCGTTCGCCACTAATCCCCACCGAGGTGGTTCATCGTTCGACTTGCATGTGTTAAGCACGCCGCCAGCGTTCGTCCTGAGCCAGGATCAAACTCTCCGTGAATGTTTACCGGTGATCCGGTGACACATGCACGAGAGCGGCACGCCGGGCGGAATGGGCCCGGTCGTGTCCAGCGTCCTCGCTGTGTTTACTGCAAAGGAACCTCAACGATCCGGACCGGACGGTCCGTGTCGTCGGGGTATCAACATATCTGGCGTTGATTTTTGGCACGCTGTTGAGTTCTCAAGGAACGGACGCTTCCTTCGTACCGGCCCTCGCGGGCTTTCCTCCGGGCGCTTCCCTTCGGTCTTGCGTTTCCGACTCTATCAGATCTTTCCGATCCGATTTCCTCGGGGTTTTCGCCTTCCCGGGTTCCCGCTTTCGCGTTTTCCCTTTCCGGCGGCTCCGACTTTATCAGAAGTTTCGCGCCGAACTTGCCGGCCGAGTTTTTCCGATTTATCGGGAGGGGCTTCGTCGAAATCTGAAGTCTCGAGAAGCAGTCAGATACTCACGGTCGCCACTGCGGGTCAAAGCCCAGCTCCAAGCAACCGTTCAAATCTACCTCCCCGCTCGGTCCGTGTCAACGGCTCCTGCGGGGCGAAGAGGAGACTAGCAGCTGAACGGAGCTCCACGCACATCAGGCCGCCGTCGGCACGACGGCGCTGCGTTCGGCCGTCTCCAGGTCGCCGGTCTCACCGGCCCGGGCCGCGCGTCCGCCCAAGACGTAGACGTAGGCCAGGAAGGCCAGCTCCGCGACGACTCCGATGGTGATGCGGGCCCAGGTGGGGAGGCCTGACGGGGTGACGAAGCCTTCTATCGCGCCGGAGACGAAGAGCACCAGCGCCAGGCCGATCGCCATGGCCAGTGCCGCCCGGCCCTCCTCGGCGAGGGCCCTGCGCCGCGGGCGTGGCCCGGGGTCGACGAGGGTCCACCCGAGGCGCAGGCCGGTGCCGGCCGCGACGAAGACCGCGGTCAGTTCGAGGAGGCCGTGGGGCAGGACCAGGCCGAGGAAGGTGTCCAGCCGGCCCGCGGAGGCCATGAGCCCGAAGCCGATGCCCAGGTTGAGCATGTTCGTGAAGAGGATCCAGATGACCGGCAGGCCCAGGAAGACGCCCAGGATCAGGCAGAGGGCGGCGGCCCACGCGTTGTTCGTCCAGACCTGGGCGGCGAACGAGGCCGCGGGGTTGCTGGAGTAGTACGTCTCGTACTGACCGCCGGGGCGGGTGAGCTCGCGCAGCTCTGCGGGCGCGGCTATGGAGGCCTGGACGTCGGGGTGGGTGCCGATCCACCAGCCGAGGAGGGCCGCGACGGCGGTGGACAGCAGTGCGGTGGGAACCCACCAGTGACGGGCCCGGTACACGGCGGCCGGGAAGCTGTGCGCGAGGAAGTGCGTGACGTCCCTCCAGGATGCGCGCCGTGTCCCTGTCACAGCACCCCGTGCGCGTGCCACCAGCCGGCTGAGCCTTCCGGTCAGCTGGGGGTCGGGGGCCGCGGACTGGATCAGCGAGAGGTGAGTGGCCGTGCGCTGGTAGAGGAGGACGAGCTCGTCGGCCTCGGCGCCGGTCAGCCGACGCCGACGCCGTAGTAGGGCGTCGAGGCGGTCCCACTCCGCGCGGTGGGCGGAGACGAAGACGTCGAGGTCCATCGGTGTGCCTGCTCCTCGGCTGTTCGTCGGCTCCCGTCGCGGGCTCTCCGGTCGTACGGACCGGCCGGCTCGGCGGTACGGGATGATCGGCTGGTCGTACTTCGGTGCGATGCGCCATCAGCTTGGCAGACTGGCGGTGTTCCGGGCAGGGCAGGGGAAGGGCGGGCGGACGTGAGTGAGCTGGTGACGGGTGAGGCCGTGGCGTTGGAGCTGCGCCCGGCGAAGCTGCCCAGCAGGGCGCTGGCCGTGCTGCTCGACCTGGCCGCGGCGGTGACGGTCTATGTCGTGGTGAGCATCGCGCTGGTGGCGGCCACCGCTTCACTGGACCCCGCGGCTCAGACGGCGATATCCCTCGCGCTCTTTCTGCTGCTGCTGGTGGGCGTGCCCATGGCGGTCGAGACCCTCAGCCACGGACGGTCCCTCGGGAAGATGGCGTGCGGGCTGCGGGTGGTGCGGGACGACGGGGGGCCGATCCGTTTCCGGCACGCACTGGTGCGGGGTCTGATAGGCGTGATCGAGATCCTGATGACGATGGGCGTCGTCGCGTGCATCGCCTCGCTCGTGTCGTCGCGGGGACGGCGGCTCGGAGACGTCTTCGCCGGGACCCTCGTCGTCCGGGAGCGGTTGCCGGTCGGCCCCGTGGGCTCGGTGCCGCCGCCTCCGCCCTGGTTGGCCGGCCGGTTCTCGGGGCTCGATCTGTCCGCGGTGCCGGACGGGCTGTGGCTCGCCGTACGCCAGTACCTGACGCGGATGGGGCAGCTGGACCCGCGGGTGGGACACGCGATGGCGGAGCGGCTGGCGGCGGACCTGGCGGACCGGACGGGGGCGCCGGTGCCGCAGGGCGTGCCGGCGCCGGCGTACCTGGCGGCGGTGGTGCAGGAGCGGCAGGTCCGGGACGCCCGGCGCGCCTTCGGGCACGGCGCCGGTGGGGCGGCGGCCGTGGGGGGCCGGCCGGCCGGTCCCGCCGGGCCGGCGGGTGCGTACGCCCCGCCGCCCGTCCACCGGCCGGCTCCGCCGACCGCGTATCCCTCCGGACCCGCCCACTCCGCCGGTCCCGCCGGCCCGTCCGTTCCCCCGGTTCCCGCCGCGCCCGTGTCGCCTCCCCCGCCGGCCGAGGGGCCGTCGACCGGGTTCGTGCCTCCGGCGTAGGTCGCGTCCGGGCCGTCTCCCGGGAGGGTGGTCAGTCGAGGACCGAGGGGGGTGACTCGAGGTCCTCGAGTTCGATGCCGGGGGCTGCGAGGACCACGTCCCCGGAGAGGTGCACGGTGTGCTGCTCACCGGTGTCCAGGGCTGTGACCTGGTACGCGTCCACGGTCAGGGGTCCGTTGTCAGTGGCGTGTGCTTCTCTTTCCACCAAGGTCCAGGACTGGTCCACGGTGAGGGGGGCGAGCACCGGATCCGTGAAGGCGACGAGCCGTACGCGGGTGGCCGGGGCGGAGGGGGTGAGGCGCAGGAGGCGGGCGGTGGCGACGAGGAACGCGGGCGAGGAGCCGGTGAAGGCGTGGGCGCGCACATTGCCTTCGGTGGCGTGGGTTCCGGTGGGGTCGGTACGGACCCAGGTGACGCCGTCGAGGGCGGCGCCGCGGACCTGCCAGCTCGCGGCGTGCAGTTCGAGCCGGATGGGGCGGCCCAGTTCGTCGAGGGCGAGGTCGACCGAGCCCAGGTGATCGCCGGACGGGGCGGTGAGCCGGGAGACGTAGCGCCAGCCGGAGGGGCCGGGGGCGCACTGGAAGTGTTCTTCGGCGAGGGGGGTGCGATCGTGCGGATCGTGGAGCGAATAGCGGCCGCGGGGCATGGGGGTCCTGGGTCTTGACGGGTCGGCCCGGTCACCGGCCGGGCGACGGGACAGGCCCCCGTCACGGGGGTGCGGGGGCCTGTCCCGGAGGGGCCTGCCGCCGGGGAGCGCGCCGGTGCACGGTGCGCTCCCCGCGGCGGGAGCCTCGGCCCGGCGGGCGTCGGCTCCTCGGACGCGTCGGCTCAGTAGCGGTAGTGGTCCGACTTGTACGGGCCCTCGACCGTCACACCGATGTACTCGGCCTGCTCGGGACGCAGGGTGGTCAGCTTCACCCCGAGCGCGTCCAGGTGCAGGCGGGCGACCTTCTCGTCCAGGTGCTTGGGCAGCACGTAGACGCCGGTCGGGTACTCGTCGGGCTTGGTGAACAGCTCGATCTGGGCCAGAGTCTGGTCCGCGAAGGAGTTGGACATCACGAACGACGGGTGGCCGGTGGCGTTGCCCAGGTTCAGCAGGCGGCCCTCGGAGAGGACGATGAGGACCTTGCCGTCGGGGTACGTCCAGGTGTGGACCTGCGGCTTGATCTCGTCCTTGACGATGCCGGGAGTGGCGGCCAGGCCGGCCATGTCGATCTCGTTGTCGAAGTGGCCGATGTTGCCCACGATGGCCTGGTGCTTCATCCGGGCCATGTCCGAGGCCATGATGATGTCCTTGTTGCCGGTCGTGGTGATGAAGATGTCGGCCTGCTCGACGACCTCGTCCAGCGTGGTCACCTGGTAGCCGTCCATCGCGGCCTGCAGGGCGCAGATCGGGTCGATCTCGGTGATGATCACACGGGCGCCCTGGCCGCGCAGGGACTCCGCGCAGCCCTTGCCGACGTCGCCGTAGCCGCAGACCACGGCGGTCTTGCCGCCGATCAGGGTGTCGGTGGCGCGGTTGATGCCGTCGATCAGGGAGTGCCGGCAGCCGTACTTGTTGTCGAACTTCGACTTGGTCACGGCGTCGTTCACGTTGATCGCCGGGAACAGCAGGGTGCCGTCGCGGTGCATCTCGTACAGGCGGTGGACGCCGGTGGTGGTCTCCTCGGTGACACCGCGGATCTCGGACGCCAGCTGGGTCCACTTCTGCGGGCTCTCGCTCACCGTGCGGGTGAGGAGTTCGAGGATGACGCGGTGCTCGTCGGACTCGGCGGTGTCGACCGAGGGGACCTTGCCGTCCTTCTCGTACTCGACGCCCTTGTGGACCAGGAGGGTGGCGTCACCGCCGTCGTCCAGGATCATGTTCGGGCCGCCGGTGGGGGTGTCCGGCCAGGTCAGCGCCTGCTCGGTGCACCACCAGTACTCCTCCAGGGTCTCGCCCTTCCAGGCGAAGACCGGGACGCCCTGCGGGTTCTCGGGCGTGCCGTTCGGGCCGACGGCGATGGCGGCCGCGGCGTGGTCCTGGGTGGAGAAGATGTTGCAGGACGCCCAGCGGACCTGGGCGCCGAGGGCGGTCAGGGTCTCGATGAGGACGGCGGTCTGCACGGTCATGTGCAGGGAGCCGGTGACACGGGCGCCGGCCAGGGGCTGGGCCTCGGCGTATTCCTTGCGGATCGCCATCAGGCCCGGCATCTCGTGCTCGGCGAGGGTGATCTCCTTGCGGCCGAAGGCGGCCAGGGAGAGATCGGCGACCTTGAAGTCCTGTCGGGTGTCGACAGTCGTCATGGAGAGCTGCTCCTCGGGATGTGGGTCGAGGTGAATACGGCTGTTCTGCGCGGCGGCGGACACAAGGGTGCCCGAGGAGGGCACAGGCATGCCCGCGTGCGCGCAGCGCAGTCCGTCGGAGGCCCTCTCTCCCTCGGCCGGTCCGCAGGGGGACCGCCCGACCGCCATCAGCAGCGACGTCTGGCTCCGTCCCAAGCTACACCGACGGGCACGGCCGTCCCCAGCCGGTTGCCGGACACATCAAGCCGAACACGGAGGGCGACGAAACGCGACGACCACCGGGCCGGTGGTCGTCGCGTTTCGTCGCCCTCCGTGTTCGGCT